>JBMOHX010000005.1:0-27887 GCA_049317625.1 Phycisphaerales bacterium | reverse complement strand
GGGGGGGCGATCAGACGATCGGGGTGCTCGAAGAGGACTGGATGGCGGCGAGCAAGGGCCTTGCGGCCGACGAGCAGTACGAGATGGCCGTCTTCCGCGCCAAGGTGGAGGCGGCGATCAAGCTCACCGAGAAGGAAGCGGAGTTCGCGGACTTCTCGATTTTCTCGATGAGGGTGCTCGAGGGCAAACCCGGAAAGGAAGTCGCGGCGGTGCTGGGGATCAGCGAGCCCACGGTGAGCCGGCGGCTGGCGAAAGTCCGGGATGTGCTCCGCACCCGGTTGTCGGAAGTGATGGCGGTGTATTCGTTCACCCCCGAAGAGTTCTCGGAGGCGGCGCGAAACGGGCTGGAGACAAGTCCCAAGCAGGATCAGGCGGCGGCTGATGCCCTGTTCGACGAGGCGGTCGGTGAGATCTACCACCGCCAGATGGAACTGCGGCGTGAGGATCAGGCGGCGCGGCTCCGCTGACCGGTCGGCGGGGCGGTTGAGGTTCGAACACGATCCGCGAGGTGCGTGATGGGGATGCTCCTGGAACTGCTGGTGGTGTGCGTCGCCGTCGTGCTGGGGATCGTGATCCTCGTCAACATCCTGCGGCCGATCTTCAAAGGCATAGGCTGGCTGGGGGGGCAGGTCTTCGGCTTCATCGGCGGCGAGATCGGCGACGCGGCCCGGTTGATCGGCGCGGTTGTGACTGGGATCTTCTACATCCCGATGGTGATCGCGAACCTGATCGTCGGACGCTGGTCGGCGTGTTCCCACTACGGCAAGGCGCTGCAGGGCGAGATCGGGAACGCCGGGGCGTCCCTGTACCGGATGTTCGTCGGTCACCCGATGCGACTGGTCGGGCTCGGTGGCGCGCTCGACGGGATCGAGAAGCGGATGCCCGCGGTTGTGCTCGCCGCGCCCGGCGCGGACACTCCCCCCGCGCGGGCCGGGAAGTTCGAAGGGTACAAGATCGTCGGCTCGCTCCCGGGCGGCGGCTCGGGCGCGAAGCTCTACATCGCCGAACCCGACGCGATCAAGCTCGCGGGATTCGAGCGAGCGGGTATCGCCGGCGTCGGCCAGGTCGTCATCAAGAGCTTCTCGCTGAAGGACGGGAGCTCTCTCCCACAGATTGTCCGGGAGAGCCGCTCGCTCGACGCCGCGAAGAAGCTGCGTCTCATCCTCGACCATGAGCTCGCGGCGGACCGCTTCTACTACGTCATGCGATATGTTCCCGGCGAGAGCCTCACGCTCGCCACGCGGAAGTTGCACGCGACGAGCCCGGCGACGGGCCTGGGCGAAGTCCAGCTGCGCACGGCCCTCGCGTACCTCGCGGACCTCGTGGGCACGCTGAGCGTCTATCACCGCGGCGGGCTGTGGCACAAGGACGTGAAGCCCGACAATATCATCATCGACATGCACGACGGGCGTGCTCATCTCGTGGACTTCGGCCTCGTGAGCTCGCTGCGGAGCGCGATGACGCTGACCACCCACGGCACCGAGTACTTCCGCGACTCCGAGATGGTGCGGCTCGCGCTCAAGGGCGTCAAGGTTCACGAGGTCGACGGGACCAAGTTCGACCTGTACGGCGCGGGCGCGGTGCTGTACTCCGTGATCGAGGACTCCTTCCCGGCGCACGGTGTGCTCAGCCAGTTCAGCAAGCAGAGCCCGGAGGCGGTGCGGTGGGTCGTGCGGCGCGCGATGGCCGACTACGACAAGCGATACCCGTCGGCGGAGCACATGCTCGCCGATCTCCGTGCGATCATGGCCTGTCCCGATCCATTCGCGATGAAGCCCTTCGAGCTGCCGAGCATGCGAGGCGACGAGTCGGCCGGCGCGGCTCGTTCGGACCCTGCCCCGGCGGTCAGGCCCGATGCCGCGTCCGCGAACGCGGTTCCCCCGCTGGGTGCCGCGGGTGCCCGGGCTGGCACGCCGCGCGCCGGGGCTGTTCGTCTCAAGAACTGGTGGACCGGCGAGTTTGAAGTCGACGCGCCGAGCGGGGCGCAGCCGAAGGACGCTCGTCCCGCGACGGTTGCTCGGGTCGAGGATTGGGTGGGCGAGGCCCGTCGCGTCGCGGCGCGAGCCAAGCACGAGGTCGCCGCTGCTGTTCCGCCCGCGGCGCGCCGCAGCGCGGAAGAGCAACTCCGCAGCGCAAAGGCGCGGCTCGAGGCCGCGCAGGGCAGGGTGCGCAACCGCATGGCCGGTCACGCGGTTCGGCACCGCACGGGCGAGCGCCCGTTCCGGCCGGGCGTGAACGGAGGGGTTGTGGTCGCCGTCGTCGCGTTCGGCGGTGCCGCCGTGCTCGCGCTGTCGAGCATGCAGTCCGGGCCTCGCCCCGCCGCTCCGGTAGTTGTGACGTCCGGCGGGACCGTCCCCGCGCCGGTCGAGGCCCGGCTGCCCCTCCTCCCGGTCTCCTTTCCCAACGGCATCGATGTGTCTCCCGCCGCGGCCCCTGAGCACGTGGGCGGGCGAGTCCTGCTGGTGAACGACGTGCTCGAGCCGTGGAGCGACGAGTTCCAGAGCATGTACAGCCGCCTTGTCGAAGGGCTGCGCGCGACCGGCGTCGAAGTGCTCGAGAGCGACAGCGATGTGGAACTGGTCGCCCGGGCCAGGCTTGCCGTGGGCCGGTCGCCGATGGACACGAGCGGCGCGGGTGCCGCGGCGGGACAGTGGCTGAAAGAAAACAGCGACGAGGCCGACGTGTTGCTTTGGATCGCGGCGGCGCCGTCGGACGGGCCGCAGGCGAAGGAGGGCCAGCCGCACGCCTACGTGTTCGTTCCTGTCGCTGGCGAACTCGGGACCGAGGACGCGGCGCGATCCCGGAACGTGGCGGCGGCGGTCCGGTGGGCGCTCGAGGCCCGGTGATCATCGCGCGATCGCGAGCGCGAAGCCGTCGTACCCCTTGACACCCACCGTCTGGAGTGCGGCGGCGTCGAACGCAGGGTGCGAGCCGAGCAGCGCGAGCACGCGTCGCGCACCGGTGGTGCGGTCGTCGGTGCCGGAATCGTCGAGGATCTCGCCGTGGCGGATAACGTTGTCCACCACTACGACCGACCCGGGGACGACGAGCTTCTCGACGCGTTCGACATACGCGGGGTTGTTTGGCTTGTCCGCGTCGATGAAGACCATGTCGAACGCGGGTTCACCGTTGGCGATCATTGAATCGAGTTCGGTGAGCGCCGGTCCGATCCGGATCTCCACGCGGGCGGCGATGCCGGCGCGTTCGATGTTGCGCCGCGCGACTTCGGCGCGGAGCGGGTCGATTTCGAGCGTGATCAGGCGACCGGAAGCGGGGAGCGCCCGCGCGAGCCAGATCGTGCTGTAACCGCCGAGGGTGCCGAGTTCGAGGATGCGCTTCGCGCCGCGGATGCGAGCGAGCAGGTGCAGGAACTTCCCTTGCGAGGGAGAGACCGCGATCGCCGGGAGCCCGGCGCGATCGCTCTCTTCCAGTGCCGCGGCGAGCGCGGGGTCGGGCGCGTGGAGCATGGACTCGCAGAGGGCGTCCACGGCGGTCCAGGTCGGCTGGTGCGGTTCGGGGAGCGGCATCGGGGTCCTCCGGTTCAGGCTGGCATCAAAGAGAGTTCGGCGAGGCGGGTGAGCACTTCGCGGGCCCGACCGCTGGCGAGGGCCTCACGCGAGAGCTTCAGCCCCTCGCTCAGCGAACCGACAACGTCGGTCACCGCCAGCGCGGCGGCGGCGTTGAGGGCCACCATCTCGGCGGCGGGCGATGGGCTGCCGTCGAGGATCGACCGGGCCATGGAGGTCGCGTGCGCGAGGTCCGAGGCCGTGACGGACTCGAGGGGCGATCGTTTGACACCGAGCTCGGTGGGCTCGAGCGTCCACTCACGGATGCGACCGTCGCGGAGCTCCCACACGTCCGTCGGCGCGGCGATGGAGATCTCGTCGAGGCCGTCGCGGCTGTGGACCACCATCGCGCGGACCGAGCCGAGGCGAGCGAGCGCCTCCGCGACCGGACGCGCGAACCGCCTGTCGTACACGCCCAGCAGTTGGTGCTCGGCACCGGCGGGGTTTGTCAGCGGGCCGAGCAGGTTGAAGATCGTCTGGAAGCCGAGCTCCCTGCGGGCCGGACCGGCGTGCCGGGCCGCGGGGTGGTGATGGATCGCGAAGCAGAAGCACACCCCGGCACGCTCGAGGCAACGGGACTGAACCCGCGGCGTCGCGTCCACGTTCACGCCCATCGCGCCGAGGATCTCCGCGCTCCCTCGCCCGGTGCGGCTTCTGTTGCCGTGCTTGGCCACTCCCACTCTGCCCGGTGCGGCGGCGGCTACCGCGAGCGCCGCGATCGTGGAGACGTTGAAGGTCTTTGGTGCGCCCCCGGTGCCGCAGGTGTCGAGGATGATGCGGGGGAGCGCGGGGCGGGGCACCCGTTCCGCGTGTGCGCGCATGACTCTCGCCGCGCCGACGAGTTCGTCGGTCGTCGGCCCGCGGACGGCCAGCATCCCGAGGACGGCGCCGATCTGAGCCGGGGTGAGCTCTCCCGCCAGGACGCCGGAGAAGAGACCGGCCGTCGCCTGTTCATCGAGCGGCAGACCGCGGGAGAGTTGGAGAAGTGAGGGAGTGATGTCCATGGAGCTCAGGCCTCGCCAGCGTCGATCTTCCGCTGCCGGCCGGCGAGCACGCGGTCCGCGAGCGAGGGGAACGCGGTCGCGACCGCGAGGACGAACCGAGCCATCGGCGCGGGCCAAACCTCTCCTCGCGGGGATCTGAGGCACCGCACGACGCAGTCCGCGACGTGATCGGCGGTCTGGCGCATGCCCTTCGGGGTTCGGACGCTGCGGCGCTGGCCATCCGCCTTCGCCGAGACCACGTCGGAGAACTCGGTGTCGGTCGAGATGGGGTGGACGGTGGAGACGTGCACCCCGGAGTCGAGCAACTCCAGACGCATCGAACGGCCGAAGTGGTCCTGCATCGCCTTGCTCGCGCAGTACGCGGCGAAGTTCGGGAGGCTGATCTTGGAGAGGCCGCTCGAGCAGAACATCACGTGGCCGCGGCGGCGCTCGAGCATGCCTCCCAGAGCCGGACGGATGATGTTGAGCGAGCCGAAGAAGTTGGTCTCGAAGAGTTCGCGGAGGCGATCGTCGTCCATGCCGTAGACCGGCGACTCGAAGCCGTAGCCCGCGTTCGCGAAGACCGAGTACAGGGGGCCGAGCGCTTCGGTTGCACGGGCCACGACCAACTCGCACTCGTCGGGGTTCGTCACGTCGCAGCGGAGCGCCACCGCCTTTCCGCCCGCCGCGTTGATCTTCGCGGCGGCCTCGGTCAATCGGTCCTCGCGCCGGGCGGTGAGCGCGACGGACATGCCCGCCGCGGCGCACGCGCGGGCCGCGGCGAGGCCGATGCCGCTGGACGCGCCGGTGATGAGGATGGGCAGCCCCGCGAGGTTCTTCGGCATGAGCGAAGAGTAGGTGCGTTTACTCGAAGGACATGCCGCTGACGCCGCCGTCGGGCCCCTTGGGTGCCCGCTGGGTGACCCACTTGATCTCGGGAGCGCGGAGCAGCAGGCAGAGCCCGCCGTACGCACCCGCGCCGGCGATGACCTTGACGACCAGCAGACCGAGCCAGCCCACCCAGCCGGTGGGCGGAGGGAAGATGCGGCCGCAGAGCGCGAGGGCGAAGGCCATCGCGAGCGCGCACCCGGCGATCCGCGCGAACGCGGCGGCGGTCTCGCGGTTGAAGGGGCGCACGGCCAGTTTGCGTCGGCAGAGGGAGCCGAGCAAGATGCACTGTATGACCGCGCTGCACGCGGTGGCCCAGGCGAGGCCGGCTTCTTTGAACGGCCAGATCAGCGCGAGGTTCAGGCAGAGGTTGAGCGCGACCATGCCCATCGCGACGCGCATGGGAGTCACGGTGTCGCCACGCGCGTAGAACGCGCGGGCGAAGACGTGGTTCAGCGAGTACGCCCAGACGGCGAGCGAGAATCCGGCGAGCGTGTCGGCGCATCGCAGGATGCTCGTCTCCGCGAATCCGCCCCAGTGGCCGCCGAAGAGAACCTCGCAGAGTTCGCGGCGTACCGAGAACAGACCGATGCTCGCGGGGAGGCCGATGAAGAAGCTCAGTCGCAGCCCACGCCGGATGGTGGCGTCGAACGCGGCGGGGTCTGAGGCTGTTCGGGCGAGCAAGGGAAAGACCGCCGTCGCGACTGCGAGCCCGAAGACGCCCAGCGGGAACTGGTAGAGCGTCTGGGTGTACGAGAGGATCGCGTTGGACGCTTGGTCGAGCGGGGTGGGGCGGCCGAACATCGTGGGGCCGACCCAGGTAGGCCACATCGCGACGACGCTGTCGAGCATGGTGTTGAGCTGGAGGGTGCCGAGGCCGATGAGCACGGGAACGAACCTCCCGAGCACGATGCGCGAGCTGGCGCGGCCCGCGCTCCAGGCCCGAGACCAGTTCACCCGGCCGCGGAGGGCGTGCAACGACCACGCGATCTGCGCGACGCTCGCGAGCACCGCGCTCGCTCCGACGACATAGGCCGCGATCGGCCCGGGGGTCTTGGAGAACCAGCAGGCCGCCGCGGCACCGACCTGGAAGAGGTTCAGCAGGATCGGGGCCGCCGCGGGGGGGCCGAATCGCCCGTGGGCCTGGAGCATGCCGCCGAGGATGGCTGTGAGGCAGACCATCGGCATCATGGGGAGCATGACGAGCACGAGCTTGAGGGAGAGGTTCCTCTCGGGGTTCGGTGCCAGGACGATGATCGCGATGAGCGCGAGTTCGATGACGACCACGAGCGCGGAGGTGACCAGCGTGAGCATCGCCACCACCAGCGAGGCGAGGGCGTCGGCGGCGGCGCGGTCGTCCTTCACCGCGCGAGCGTACTCGGGCAGGAACGCGGCCGAGAGCGCGCCTTCACCGAAGAGGCGGCGGAAGAGGTTCGGGGCGGTGTAGGCGGCGCGGAACGCCGAGCCCAGCAGCCCGTCGCCGAAGAGGCGGGCGGTGATGAGGTCGCGGGCCAGCCCCGAGAAGCGAGAGAGCAGCGTGAGCCCCGACACCAGCCGGATGGCACCGGCGAGGACTCGGGTCTGGGTGTCTTGCTCCGATTCGGGCCGGGTCATCCGTTCACTCCGTCACGCCGCGCACTCGGCGGACGAGGAAGCAGATCGACACGGCGAGGAGAACTCCGCCATAGTTCGCGGCCAAGTCGTCGAGACCGGCGGATCGGCCAAGTCCCGGGATCGCCTGGGAGAACTCGTCGATGGGGGCGTAGATCAGCGCCGTGAGGCCGGAGCGGAGCAGGTTTCGACGAGAGAGCGCCGGGCCGAAGCACTGTGTCGCCGCCAGCAGCGTGGTCCACAGCCCGAAGGCCGTGAAGTGGATGTAGAGATCCGAGCGCTGGATCGGCGAGGCGAAGGCGAGGCGCGGCCAGTGGGTGAGGGCGAAGATGGTGCCCGCGTAGCCTCCGAAGACAAAGCGCAGCAGCCACAGGACTCTCGGGTGGTCGTGCATCGTCAGACCGTGGCCTGTCCGGTCGTCGTGGGCTTGGCCTCGATCTCATTGCCGGGGCGCTTGGCGAGCATGGCGTCCCACTCGGCGAGGAGCGAGGAGGCGATCGCCTGATAGTCGGCGGCGCCGGGCGCATCGGGCGCGTATTCGAAGATCGTCTGCCCGAACGAAGGCGCTTCGGCGAGCTTGATGTTCCGGCGGACCGCCGGGCGGAGCACGCGGGCGAACCGCCAGGGTCCCGCCTGAGCCCTCGATGCTTCGAAGAACTGCTCCAGGTCCGCGACCACCTCGCGAGAGTGCGTCGAGGTGTTGTCGTGCATGCAGAGCACAACTCCGCCAACTTTGAGCCGGGGGTTCACGGCGCGGCTGACAAGCTGGATCGTCTCCAGCAGCTTGCCGACGCCCTGGAGCGCGAGGAAGTGGGCCTGCATCGGGATGATCACCTCGCGGGCCGCCGCGAGCGCGTTGAGCGTGAGCAGCCCCAGAGAAGGAGGGCAGTCGAAGAGCACGAACTCGAAGGTGTCACCGAGTCGGGCGAGCGCGGTTTCCAGCCGGCGCTGGCGATCGGGCGCGGCCGAGAGTTCGGACTCGGCCGCGGCCAGGTCGGTGTGCGCGGGCAGCACCGAGAGGCAGTCGCTGCGGGCGTGGATGGCGCCGGCGACGTCGGAGGTGGGGTCGAGCAGCACGTCGTAGACCGATCGCGTGACGGTCCCGGGGTCGATACCGAGCGCCAGTGTCGCGTGGGCCTGCGGATCGAGATCGACGATCAGGGTGGACCGCTTGGAACGCGCGAAGGCGGCGGCGAGATTGACGGTCGTCGTGGTCTTGCCGACGCCGCCCTTCTGGTTCATCAGGGCGATCAAGCGGATCGGTCTGGGCATGGATCCATCGTAGCGGTTCGGCTACGCGGCGCTGCTGGGGGCGCTCGGTTTGGCGTCTGCCGAGGTACCCGTGCCAGGGGCGGCCGGCGGGGGAGGGCCCCCGGCCCGGGCGAGGGCGGCCTGATCGAAAGCCGCGGCCTGCTCCTCGATCGACTTCTTGCGGGCGATCTTGATGGCGATGACCCCGATGTACGCGGCGAGCAAGAGGGCGAGGACGTAAATCACCCGGGCCCGGACGAGGCTGACCCCCACGCCCAGGACGGCGAAGGAGGCCGCGATCCCGTAGAGCGTGAGCACGGCGCCTTTGACGCCCAGAGACCGCTTGAGCATGTGGTGAAGGTGGTTGCTGTCCGCGGAGGAGATCGGCTTGCCTTCGAGCTTTCGGCGGACGATCGCGAGGCTGGTGTCGATGATCGGCACGGCGTAGATGATCAGGCCGGCGACGACGAACTGGGTCTTGCCGGTATCGCCGAGGCTCAGGATGATGACGCAGGCGGTAAAGCCCATGAGCAGCGACCCGGCGTCTCCCAGGAAGATCGTCGCGGGGTTGAAGTTATGGGGCAGGAAGCCAAGGCAAGCGCCCAGCAGCGCGAGGCAGAGGACGATGCGCTGGGCGTCGCGGGGCCCGTCGTCGATAATCGCGAGCGAGAGCGCCAACACCAGCAGCCCGGCCGAGGCGATGGCCGTGGTGCCCGAGAGCAGGCCATCGAGGCCGTCGATGAGGTTCGAGGCGTTGCACAGACCCAGCACGGCGATCCCGATGATGGCGGTGCCGATCCAGTAGATGATGTCGATCGGGACCACTGTCGAGGTAAACGGTACCGGGATCAAGAACTGGATGGTCTCCTGCCCCGCGACCATGTGGGTGACGACTCCGAACCCCTTGACCACCGGCAGGAGCAACCCCGCCGCGAGCTTCACACCGACGTTATCAATAGCCAGAGCCGCGGCACCGATCAACTGGCCGCCGAGCTTCACGCGCGGGCTGATCCCAACGACGTCGTCGATCACGCCGGTGAGCATGATCAGCGTCATCCCGATCAGCACCGAGAGGGGGAGCATGGGAGGGGAGATGCCGTCGGGCAGGTGCTGCGGCCCGGTCTTGTGGAACTCGATCAGCCCGGGGAACTGGGCGGCGAGGTAGGAGTAGACGATCCCGGCGAGCATCCCGAAGAAGACCGCGACGCCGCCGAGGTACGCGATGGGCTGGCGGTGCACCTTGCGAGCCTCGGTGGGGCGGTCGATCACTCCGTTTGCGACCGCCACGCGCCGCATGATCGGTGTCGCCATCAGGGAAACCATGAACGCGACGACGAAGACGCCGATGTAGCCCTGCGCGATCGAAAGGCGTGAAACGGGCTCCTCGAGGTTCATGCCGGCCGCCCGGCCGAGCTCCTCGACCCGGGTCGTGAGGTTCTCCACATCGCCCTTGAGCGATTCGATTTGCGAGGCGACCGCGGGGTGCACGGTCGTCGTGTCCTGGAAGCCCGGGAACGGGAGCCATGTCGCGATGGACCGGATCAACTCGCACCCCCGGCGGAATCGCCGCGGATGTTCGCGGCAAGGTCACGGATCGTCTGATGAAGCGGGATTTTCGGTTCGAAGCCGACCGCTTCACGTACCCGGCGCAGGTCCGGCCGGCGTTGGCGGAGGTCCTCGAAGTTGGCCCCGAAGGCCTGGGTGTACGGGATGAGCCGGACCTGGGAAGCGGAGCCGAGAGCACCGATGACCTCGCGGGCGAGCCCCAGAATGGAGATGGGCGACTCGGAGCCCACATTGAACACGCGTCCGTGACAGGCAGGGGTCTTCAGGAGCGTGGGCAGGATGGCGGCGACATCGCGGACGTCGCAGAAGCAGCGTGTCTGCTCGCCGTCGCCGTGGACCTCGATCGGCAGGTTTGCGAGCGCCGCGGAGACGAATCTGGGGAGGACCATCCCGTAGTCTCCCACCTGGCGCGGCCCAACGGTGTTGAAGAACCGGGCGATGACGATCGGCAGGCTGTGCTGGCGGTGATACGCCAGACCGAGGTACTCGTCCACGGCCTTCGAGGCTGCGTAGGACCAGCGTGGGACGGTCGTTGGGCCGTACACCACGTCATCCTCCTCGCTGAAGGGGGAGTGCGCGGACTTGCCGTACACCTCGGAGCTCGAAGCGAGCAGGCAAGGAGGTGTTCCCCGTGCGTGCACGAACCGCAGGAGCGCGGCGGTCTGCTCGATGTGGGTCTCGATCGAGCGGATCGGGTCCTGGGTGATGAGTCTCACCCCGACCGCCGCGGCGAGGTGGTACACCTCGTCGAATCGCTCGCCGGGGCCGAAGGCATTGAGCGCGGGGCCCAGGTCCGCCTCGATGAACCGGAGATTCGGGTGCGCGCCGGGCAGGTTCGACCGCCTGCCTGTGGAGAGGTTATCGACGACCGTGACGGAGTCTCCGCGCGTGAGGAGCAGGTCCGCGAGGTGCGACCCGATGAACCCAGCGCCGCCCGTGATGAGCACGCGCCGGGCGCGGTTGAGAGGGTGGGGGTGGGGGGTGCTCACGTCAGGATCAGGGCTGGTGGTATTCCTGCGTCGCGCGGAAGTTGCCCCGGAGGTAGCCGCCGGCGGAGGCACGGACCGAGTTCACGAGGACGCCGAGGAACTCGCCGCGGGATTCGCTGAGTTCGTTTCGGATGCGCGCGACAAGGCCGCGTTTCTCGCCGAAGGCCCGAACGACCAGGAGGGTGGCGTCGCAGCGCTGCGCGAGGGCCATGCCGTCGCCAGCCACGATGGCGGGGGCGGTGTCGACGAGAACGAGGTCGTAGGTGGCGCTCGCGGTGGTGAGCAGGGCGGACATGCCGCCGGTGCCGAGCCGCTCGAGGACGCGGCTTTCCTTGGTGCCCGCGGTGAGGACTTCGACGCCGGGGGTCGAGGTCGCCTGGACCGCGGCACCGAGCTCGATGGTGCGTCCCAGCACGTCGCCCAAACCGGGGCCTTCGGGGAGTCCGAAGATGCGGTTGAGCGCGGGACGGCGGAAGTTCGCGTCGATGACGAGGACGCGGCGCTCGGCCGCGGCGAAGGCGAGCGCGAGGTTGGCGACGGTGGTGGTTGCGCCGGATCCGGGCATGCCAGCGAGCACGAGCAGCGACCGGTGACCGGAGGATTCGAGACGTTTCGCGAGGGAGGCGCGGATCTGGCGGTAGGACTCGGCGACGACCCCGCGGGCGCGGTCGCGGAAGGCGGTCTCGACGGCGCCCTGGCCGCTGGGGTCCTCGGCGGCGTCGGGCACCCAACCCACGAGGCGGGTGCGGGGCATGATGGCGATGTCGCTGGGGCCCTTCACGCGCTGGTCGAGGAGTTCACGGACGAGCACGCCGCCGCCGACGAGGCCGGTGGTGAGCAGGATGCCCAAGGGGAGCATGAAAGCGAGCTTGGGGAACGCCATGTCGGTGGGGACGTTGGCGTCCTGCAGCACAACGACGCGGTTGGCGTTGTTGAGGCTGTCGATCATCTTGACGCGGGAGAGGTCCTGCTCGTTCTGGGCCTTGCTCTCGAGCAGGGCCTTGATCGTGGTCTCGATGTCGGTGAGCTCGCCGTCGATCGTGGCGAGCGTGGTGCTGCGTTCCTTGAGTTCCTGGCGGGCGGCGAGGAGCTTGGACTCCTGGGCCTCACGCTGGGACACCTCGCTGCGGATCCCGTCGAGCTGAGACTCGAAACGCTGCTTGAGCAGCTTGGAACGCTCGAGTTCGAGGGTGTCCTGCTCGGCGCGGAGCTGAGACTCCAACCGCTGGTAGGAGCGGTGCTCGGTGGTCTTCCCCGCGTTGAGGAGCGACTGCTGCGCGGACTGGATGCTCGAGATCCGCTGCTTGCGCTCGAGGACGAGGGGGTCTTTGTCGACCTCACCCCGGAGTTCTTCGCTGTAGGTCAGGCCGGAGCTGCTGTTGAACTGGGCCTCCATGGTGTCGCGCTGTCTGCGGAGGGCCTCGATCGACAGCTGCACGTTGGTGAGCTCGTCTTCGGTGCTCCGAACCTGGGCCTGGGCCGCCTCGACCGCGGAGCGGATCGACTCGATCTTGTTGGTGTCGACAAGGATCTTTCGGCGGCGGTACTGCGCCTGGATGTCGCTCTCGGCGCGTTCGATGCCCTCGCGGAGAGAGAGGGTGCGGTTGTCGCGTTCGTTGCGCCCGCTTTCCTCGATGACTTCGAGGTACTTCGTGCGGGTGAGCTTGAGGATGTCGGTCGCTTCGACCTTGTCGCGGAAGGAGACGCTCATTTCGATGAGGTTGGTCGAGGCGATCACGCGGGCGCTCACGTCGCTGCGCAGTTCCTCGAGCGCCTCCTCGTAGTTGAACGTCCCGTTGACCATGTACGGGGCGCACCACTTCGGGGCCTTGTTGAGGAGGTCGTTGGATTTCGCGACCCTTTGGAGGACCGTGTCGCTCACCATGTGTTTGGCTTCGGTCGCCATGAAGCGGTTCATTTCTTCCTGGCTCTGCGCGAGCTCGGCGGCCTCGGCGGCGCCGCGTGGCGGCGGGGTTGCCTTGAACAGCACGATCGGCCGCCAGATCGGGTAGGTGCGCATCCAGACGATGTTGGCCGCCACGCCGACGACTCCGCCCACGACCGCGGCCCCGGCGAGCAGCCACTTGTGCTTCTGAAGCAACTTGAGAGGATCGACCGCCCCGAGCCCGCCCGTTGGAGCGGGTCCCGCGCTGGCGGCGGGGCGTTGCTGGATGGCCGCTTGGCCAGACTGCATGGGGATGGTGGTCATATCGCTTGCCTTCCGTTCGATCATCAGTAGAGGGGACGCGTGCTCCCCCGAGTGCATTTTCGGTCCGATACCCGGGGCGACTTGTGCCGGCCCCAGGGTCTATTGGATTCCATCAGAGGCCGAGATCCTTCTTGAGCGCTTGAAGTTCGGACTTCACCTCGTCGCTGATCTGGTCGGGAGATTCCGCGACAGTCGCCATCGCCCGCTTGACCACATCGGTCGCGTCGTTGCGGTTGTCGCCCTTCATCAGCGCCTCCGCGAGGTGGACGCAGATGGTCACCTCCGAGAGGGGAGTTTCCGCGAGCAGAAGCGCGTTGCGGAAGATCGCCAGCGCCTCGCCCCCCCGGCCGTTGGCGGCGAGGGCCAGGCCGTAGGTGTCCTGAACGTCGGACGAGGCCTTGATCTTGACAGCCGCGATCTCGGCCCACTTGAGCGCATCGACGGGCCGGTTGAGGTGCTTGAGGTAGACGTAGGCGAGGTTGTTCATCGACTCGAAGTCTTCCGGGAACTTCGAGAGGGCTTGTTCCCACACCGCCGCGGCTTCGGCGTGACGGCCGGCGGCGTAGTGGCCGGAGCCGAGGACGCGGTAGGACAACTGGCTGAGGACGGGGAGCTTGGCGTCGGTGGTGAGGGACTGGAGGATCTGCTTTCCGTCCTTCTCGGTCGCGGCATCGGAGGCGAGGAGATTGGCTTTGAGGAACTTGAGCCACTCGCCGGCCTCGTCGCGCACGCCCATCGAGCTGATGTTGTCGAGGAAGGCCACGACCTTGGCCTTGTCGGGCTGGACGCTCTGGATGTCGTTGAACCAAGCGAGCATCTGGCGTGAGTTCTTGGGATCGAGCAGCGCGACCGCCTTCACGGCGAAGTTGTCGGCCTCGGGGAGCCGGTTCTGGGAGATGCGGATCTTGGCGAAGGCCATCAGGAAGCCCGGGTTGCGTTCGACCTGCGCTTGGACGCGCTGGAGCACCGCCTCGGCGTCCTGAAGGAGCGGAGGCTTGCTCTTGAGGAGCGCGTCCAGCAGGCGCTGGGTGACTTCGGCGTTCTTGTTGTCGAGGTCAAAGGCCATCCGGAGGAACCGGATCGCCTCGGGGAACTGGGCCGATTGGGAGAACAACTCGCCGAGCGAGACGAGGGTCTTGGTGTCGCCGGTGCGACGAGCGAGTCCCTCTTCAGCAACTGCCATGGCTTCCTGGGTTCGGGGCGGGTTCTTCCGCAGCAGGTCCGCGACCAGGCCGTAGTACATCTCGTCGCTGCCGGGGTTGAGTCGGAGGGCTTCGCGGAAGTCCTTGACCGCGCCGGCGTAACCGCGGTCCTGATCGATCGCGATCTGTGCGAGGGCACGGTAGCGGTAGGTTTCCCAATCGTTGGGGTTCAGGCGGATGGCAACGTCGAAGTCTTCCTTCGCGTCGCGGGCGTACTGGAGCTGGGTCGCGGCCTCGGGCGGGCGCTGGCTCAGAAGGAACTCGCCGCGCCGCTTGAAGACGATGGCCTCGTTCGAGAACCGGGAGACGGCCTGATCGAGGGCCGCGCGTTCGGCGGGGATGTCGTTGAGGACGGAGTGGGCGTTGGCGGTGTAGAGAAGAGTCGCGAGGTCCTCCTGGCCCGGTTTGGCCAGGGGCGCGAGGACGGCGAGGGCCTCCTTCGCCTTGCCGGAGCGGATGAGGCACTCGGCGTAGCGGTGGAAGTAACCGATCCGCGACTCCTTCGACGCGTCGATGACGGCCTTGATGCTGGTCGCGGCTTCCTCGTACTTGCCCTGGAAGTAGAGGGTGTCGGCCAGCGCCCGATCGATCTGAACGCGGACGGGATCCTGGAGGGAGCGGGCGTCCCGAAGGACCTTCAGGCCCTCCTCGGCTTCGCCGTTGCTGAGCAGGAACGACGCGAGCCCGATGGTGGCGTCGAGCGCGGGCTCGCCTTGGCGGGAGGCGATCAGATCGGTGTAGACCTTGCGGGCCTCGGCCTTCTGATCCTGCATCCAGTGCCAGCTCGCGAGGACAACGACCAGGTCGTCGCCGTCCTTTACCTTGCGCGCCGACTCGATGGCCTGGCGGGCATCGCTCCAGCGCTTGGCCTCGATGTAGAGACCCGCGAGCGCGAGGAGGTTCCGTCGGTCATTTGGTGCCGACCTGGCGCTGCGTTCGCGCCGCGAGATCGCGAGGCTCTTGTCACCGACCTGGGCCTCGACCGCGTCGTACATGTGGCGGAAGTCGGGGTCGCCCGCCGCGTACTTCTCGGAGTTCTTCGCGAGCGTGAGCGCGTCCGGCAACCGCCTCAGCTGGATGTAGGCGTTCAGCAGTCCGTTGATCGCGCTCACGTCGTTGGGGCGTGCGTCGATGGCGCTCTGGAACGCCTTGACGGCCTCCGTCGTGTTGTTGGCGGACATGTGCGTACGGCCGAGCAACCGGAAGAGTTCGGGGCCGGGGTTGCCCATGTTCATCGCTTGCTCGATGGCGGAGATGGCGCCCGGGAAGTCGCCCTTCGCGGCGAGCAGTCGGGCGCGGAACGTCAGGCCGTTGCGGCCGTCGGCGTTCTTCTGGGTGGCGACGTCCGCGGCCTTCTGGGCGTCCTCGAAGTTCTGGCGCGCAAAGGCGTTGAGGAACTGCAGCTCGATGACCCGCTTGTCCTCGGCGTTGATGGCCTTGGCTTCTTCGAGGACCTTGGAGGCATCATCGAAGCGGCCGGCGATCAGGTACAGCTCGTGGAGCTTCGCGAGCCGTTCGATCGGCTCGACTCCCGAAGCGTCCAGCACGGCGCGGGCCGCTTCGATCTCGTCGTTGGCCCGGGCCGTATCGATGAGTCGCTTGGTGAGCGTGTCATCGGGCTTCGCGGCCAGGGCGCGTTCGAACGCGGCGATCGCCTGATCGCGCTGCCCGGCCCTGAGATAACCCAGGCCCACGGCGCGGATCATCCGGAAATCGTCGGGGTACTTGGCGGCCTCCGCGATGAGGAACTCCAGGACTTTCTGGTCCGCGTCTGCGCGGCCCGAGAGTTCCTTGCCCATGTTGTCCGCGACCCGGAGCGTCCGGACGACCGGGTCGGTCGTGGCACCCTCGCCCTTGAGGTCCAGGATCTGCGCCCGGAGCTGCTGGGCTGGCTCGAACTGCGGGATCAGCTGGAGCAACGCATCGATCACGCGGAGCGCCGAGTCGTAGTCGCCGAGCTTGGTCTCGATGTCCGCGTACGCGAGGGCCGCGCGGAAGTTCTGCGGGTCGAGCTGGAGACACTTGTCAAGGGCCTTTTTCGCGTTGCCCAGGTTGTTCAGGCGCGTCTGGATCAGGTACATGAGCCACTGGCTGTCCTTGTCGCCGCCGCGGGTCTTGGTGTTGAACCGGTCCAGGAACCGACCGGCCTCCTGGGTGTTGTCCTCCATGTAGGCGATGTAGGCGTTGAGCAGCATCAGCGAGGGTGCCTCGCCGTCGACCATCGCGCCCAGCTTGGCTCGGCTGTCCTTCGCGGCGGTGATTCTCTGCAGCCGCTGGTCGTCCTTCAGTGCCGGGTCGTCCGCGGAGCGGATCATCCAGAGCCCCGAGAGGAAGGTCGCCGACACCCGCATGTCGAACATCCGCACCGCCTTGAGCGACGTGGGCTGCGCGGGGAGCAAGAGGATCTGCTCCGCGGCCTTGATGGCCTCGTCGAACTTGCCGACCTCGGCCAGCGCGAGCCCGCGCTCGAGGGTGAGCTCCGCGTCGGTGGGGTCGCTCTTCTCCAGCGCGGCGAGCGCGGAGACCGTCCCGGAGAGGGCGGAGGTCGGGGAGAGGATCGTCTCGATCCGCCTGAGGGTGAACCGGAACGAGCGGTCGGCGTCGTGGGCCTTGCCCGCCACGACGCTGTCCACAATCGCCTTCAGCTGTTGGGTCCACTCAGCGGCCTTCCGCGTCGCCAGGTCCATCCGCTCCTTGGCGTCCTTCGCCGCCCCCAGCTCGCGCATGCCGAGCGCGATCGTGCGTTCGAGTTTCCGAAGACCAACCTCCGGGGCGTCCGGGACGCGAGCGAGAATGTCGTCCAGGTAGGCTGCTGCTTTGGCGGTCAGGGCGGCCGCGTCCGCCGGCTTGTGCGCCTTTTCCGCCCGGGCGGCGAGGGTCAGGTACATCTGCTCGGCCGCGAGCGCGACCATCGCGTCGTCGGGGTTGGCGCTGAGGGCGGTTGTGATGGACAGCTCGGCCTGGGTGAAGTCTTCCTTCTTGTAGTCGGGGGATGCCATCACGATCTGGGCCAGCGCCCAGGCGCGGTAGCGCTCGAGCTCGCGCCACTCGCCCTCTTTGCTGGTGTCGTGACGGTTCAGGAACTCCTCGGTCCGGCTGATGAGTGCACGCATCGCGTCGTTGTTGAACTCGCCGCCGAGCGTGACACGAGCCAGCACCGTGTCGAGGTACTCGCGCTGGGCCTGCACGTTCTCCTTCTGGACGAGCCCGATCTGGTGCATCGAGGTTTCGAGTTTCGAGAGGGCATCCATGGCGCGGGTCGAATCCGGCGGGGCGTACTTCTTGAGATAGTCGCGCCACTGCTCGAGGAACTTGACGTTCGTCTGGTCCTTGTTCACCGCCTTCGCCTGGTAGGCCGCCGCCGCGGCGTACTCGCCCTTGGCGGCGAACTCCGCGGCGGTGGCGGCGAGCTCGGCCGGTGATTTGAAGACCAACTTCATGGCGAGCACGGCGAGCGCGACCGCGCCGAGGATGCTGGCCGAGAGGATGACAATGAACTTGGTGTTGACCTTCGCCATGAATCGCTCCGAATGAAGGTGGCCGGGGGCCTGTCAGCCGCCGCCTCCGATTGTCTGTTGCCGGGGGTTGTCGGGCGGGTACTCGCCCTTTTCGACGCGCACCCAGTCCGGTGCGCACCGCATGATGTCGGGGTAGATCTCGCTGAGGAAATCGGCGCAGAGCGCGGCGAACTCGTGCTCGTCCGAGACTGTGGCGCAGGTGAACTGCACCTTCAGGTAGTAGGCGTAGTAGTCGTCCAGGTTGAAAGCGAGCAGCCGCACATCCTCCGCCCGCGAGACGGTGCCGCCGTTGGCGACGAAGAAGTACCCCGCGAACGTCGGCGTCTCCGAGCCGGGGGTGCGGAAGCGCATCACCCGCAGCTTGGTGTTCTTCGCGTCCAGCGGGAGTCGGACAGGGGCGCGGTTGCTGTCGTAGGTCGTGTAGATCCGGCCCTTGTAGCGCTCGGGAACGGAGGCGTCTTCACGCCATCGCGACGTGTCCAGCGGCATCTCCATGTCGCCGATCTCGCCGGTCATCTCCATGCCGGCACCCACGAAACAGCGGTCGGGCACGTGCGGTACGGTGTCGATCATCCCCGTGTAGTACGCGGCGTGGAGCTGCACGCGCTGGCCGTTGCCCTGCTCGGTCTGCTTCTGGTACCAGCGCGTCACGTGGTTGTGGGTCCCCAGCACTTCCTGGATCTCCACGCTCACCTGCTGGTCCTGAGAGACCTGGAGCCACGTCCGCGTCTTGGGCGGCAAGCTAAGGAGTTTCAAGCCCGACTCCGGGTAGATCTCCGCCTTGCGCAGGTAGACCTTGAAGTACCCGATGCCAGCGCTCATGGAGCTCGCCGCGGCGACGAGCAGGAGGAGGGTGACGAGGAAGGCGGGGTTGCGCACGATCTTCTTCATTTGGCGCCCCCGGCGGGAGTCGGAGATTCCTGCACCATCTTGTCGAGGGCCCACTGGCACGCCAGGAACAGCCCGAACCCCGGGACCAGGAGCAGCATGCCGATGATCATGTGGGCGTCACCGGTCGCGAGCGCGGGCGAGAAGAGCGAGGCCAGCCCCAGCACCCCCACGCGGATGATGTTCAGGAACACGGCCACGGGCGTTGCCAGCAGGAAAAGCGCGATGCGCTGCCACCAGTGCTTGCTGAGGAGGCCGATGACGGCGCTGAGCGCGAGGAAGGCAACGACCATGCGCATCCCGGAGCATTGCTCCGCCACGTTCAGCGGGATCATCTTGCCCTCGAACATGATTTGCAGAACGTTGCCCTCGCGGTCCACGTCGTAGCCGAACACGCCCGACAGGATGGTGAGCATGACCCAAGCGCCCTTCGCGGCGATCGCCTGGAGCGGGAAGGTCGCCTTGATCATGATCTGCTCGGAGACGGTGATCCCGAACCCGAGGTACGCGACGGGAAGGAAGAGCCACCGGAACATCGCGGGCCCGAGGAGCAGGATCGTCGCCCCGGCGACGGCGACCACGAGCGACAGTCCTTGTCCGAGATGGTTCGAGAACCCGACGACGAAGAAGAAGTACGAGGCGATGCCGCACAGCAAGGGGGCAAGCCCGGGCCAGAACGTGGTCGCGGGCGTCACCGCAACCTTCTTGCGGACGGCCCAGATCATGCCCAGGCTGATGATGGGGACCAGGTACGCGTGGCCCCAGTCTTCGAGGCGAGAGGAGCTGAAGGCGTTCTGCTGGCGGAACCAGCGGAAGAAGAGCGCGCCGAAGGCAACGAACAGGAGCGTCAGCATGATGCGGGCGTGCGTGGGCACCAGCCCCGCGAGCACCTGCAGGACACCAGCTTCCTTGGTTGTTCCTCCCGTCCCCTTCACGCCCGTTCCCTTTTCCTGCCGCGCAAGTTCGAATCAGCCGCCCACGTTGGTCGGCGGAGCACCAAAGACGTCGCTGCCGAAGTTCCTGTCCAAGATGAACCCGAAGCCGTAGCTCGCGCGGAAACCGTTGCGGATCACCGCGAGCGGCAGGGCCCAGAAGTTTGTACCGAAGTTGATCTGGTCGTCCGGCTTGAGGTAAACGTCGGGCTGCGAGCCCTTGGAGATCTCCCGCAGGTTCAGCCTGATCGTCGCCTGGCGATCCCGCCCGACCATCCGGGTGAGTTCGACGCGCTCGGGGATCGCGGCTTCTGCGAGTCCGCCGGCGGCGATCACCGCGCGGCCCAACGTCAGCTTGCCGTTGGAGGGGAGCTGGAACGAGCCCGGACGCGAGATCTGACCTCCGAGGTACACGTTCCCCGCTTCCGGGCTGGGCACTCGGATGACATCCCCCGGCCGCACGACGATGTTCAGCGATTGCTTGCCCGAGAGCAGCTGGCGGAGCGGGACGCGGATGACCCGCTGGGTCACCAGATCGTCGGCGTTGGGCGCCTGAGCCCCGGTCCCGGAGGGCCGCTTGCCGGGGAGCTGCACCCACTGGCCGTTCAAGAACACCCAGTTGGTTGTCGCGCCCGCCGCCTGCTTTGAAGGTCCATCGACGAGGTCCACCGCCGGTGCCTGGGGCTCGGGCTGGCGGGGTGCCCCCGAACCGAACACGCCGGGATTGCCGGTCGGCTTCGCCCCGGAAGGCGCGATCGAGTCGATGATGTCGAGGATGTCCTTGGAACCGGCGGGGGTGCCGGGAGCCGGCGCGTCGGGTGCCCGCGCGGGAAGGTCGCCATCGCCCTTGATGATGGAGGAGAGAGCGACCTGTCGGATCACGTAGATATCCGCGATGGTCTCGTCGAAGCGGCCGCCGGCGGTGAGGGCCTCGATCAGTCGGTAGTCGGCCTTGGGGATGAAGTACGGGCCGGGGGTATTCACGCCGCCGACGAGGTTGAACGTCTGGTTGCGCTGAGACTGGGTCTGCACGCTCACCAGCGGCTGGGTATCGAATCGCTTGGCCGCGTTCTCAACGGCGACGCGGGCTTCGTCGGTGGTCATACCGCCGACGAAGATCCGGCCGAGCTGGGCGATCTCGATGAACCCGCGGGCGTCGACGATGACCTCGAACTCTTGCGGCGCGCCCTCTTCGATAAGGTCGTAGGCGGTCACTTTGATGGAGTCGCCGGCCCCGATGCGGTAGGTCTGCGGCTGGGCGATCAGGTCCTCGGGAGTCGGGTCGGAGTACTCGACGAACTCGCCGGTTTCCGATTCGATGCTGGCGATGCGATCGAGAATCGGCATCTCGGTGGGGGTGTGCTGCCACCCTCCGATGACCGTGGGATCCATGTAAGAGTTGACCTCGCACCCGCAGAGGGCACCGGCCAAGCCCGCGCACGACAGCACGAGAGCGCTCTTTCGCATCAACCCGCCCGGGATGAACCGTGCCTGCTCAGCCATGAGATCGATCCTCTTCGAAGTCCGTGCGCAACTCTTGCCTGCCACAAACCAAACGCCGGAAACGCCCCCGGGGTTCGGGTTGGGCGTTGATCATAGTTTCCGGACGATCTGTGGATCGACCGCGGGCGGGACCCGAGTTGAACCCGCGATCCGATTTTGCAGCCGGAAGCCGACGAAAGCCAGGAATCTGTTCGGGTGCACCCCAACACCGCACCCGCCGGCGGGGGATCCCACCAGCGTCCAGAGTACGCCGGTGATCGGGCCTAAGTTTGCGCGGCGCTAGAGTTCTCGCATGTCTGATATACGCCCGCCCGAGTCTGAGCCCTCCCCCGCCGCGGGTCCTATTGCCCGAACACTGGCACGCCACCCGCGCCCGCTGGGGGGAGACCCGCTCAAGCGAGTCGCCGCCCCGCTGGTGAGCTTGACCGGGATGGTGCTGAACAACGCCGATGGCGCGGTGCAGCACGCCGCGGTGAAGAAGAAGCCGGACTGGCTCCGAGCGAAGGTGCCCGGAGGGCCGGGGTACACGCGGCTGAAGGGGATCATGAAGGAGCACCGCCTCTTCACGGTTTGTGAAGAGGCGGGGTGCCCGAACATGGGCGAGTGCTGGGCGCGCGGGGTCGCGACCATCATGATCCTGGGGGACACGTGCACGCGTGCCTGCGGGTTCTGCAACGTGAAAACCGGGCGGCCGGCAGCTCTCGATCGGGACGAGCCGCGTCGGGTGGCGGAGAGCCTGGCGCTCATGGGGCTCAAGCACGTGGTGATCACCAGTGTCAACCGGGACGAGCTCCCGGACGGGGGCGCCGCGATCTGGGCGGAGACGATCGTGCGGACGCGCGAGACGTGCCCGGGGATGAGCATCGAGGTGCTGATCCCTGACTTCGAGGGGAACTGGCCCGCGCTGCAGATGGTCATCGACGCGCGGCCGCACATCATCAATCACAACCTCGAGACGGTCCGACGCATGTACCCGGCGGTCAGGCCCAGCGCGAAGTTCGACCGCTCGCTGGAGTTGCTCCGGCGGGTCGCGGAGCAGGGTGTCGCGGCGAAGACGGGGATCATGGTCGGAATCGGCGAGCGGGACGACGAGGTCCTCGCGCTGATGAAAGACGTGCAGGAACGGACCGCGGGCGTCTACGCGGGGGCGGGCACCGCGTGCTCGGTGCTCACCATCGGCCAGTATCTGCAACCGACCCGCAATCACCTTCCGATCGACCGCTGGGTTCACCCGGATACGTTCGCGATGTTCCGGGACGAAGGCCTGAGGGTCGGATTCAAGGTGGTTGAATCGGGACCCCTGGTTCGGTCGAGCTACCACGCAGACCATCAGGCCGACTCGCTGAGTTCGATCATCGCGGAGCGCGAAGAGCAGGCACGGTCGTAGCAGACCTTCATGGGCGGGTGCGAAGAGAGGCTTCGGCTGCCGGGCGGCGGAGATGCGGTTCTCGCGCATCTGGGTACCTACCATTTCCCCAATCGCCTCGGCGTTTGCCGGGCACTCGCCTCACCAGGGTTTTCACATGATCAAAGCCTCGCTCTCGTCCCTCGCTGTGTTGCTCGCGGCCTCGAGCGCCGTTGCGCAGACGCAGTGGGTCTACCCGCCCGCGCACACGGTCGACCAAGTCGACGACTACCACGGCACGAAGGTGGCCGACCCGTACCGGTGGCTCGAAGACCCAGACGCCTCCGACTCCCAGAAGTGGATCGAGGCCCAGGTTGCGCTGACCCGCTCGTACCTCGACGCGGTCCCGGAGCGCAAGGCGATCGAGGAACGCATCACCAAGCTGTGGAACTTTGAGAAGTACGGCGCCCCGTCCAAGGACGGCGGCAGGTACTTCTGGTCGTACAACAGCGGCCTCCAGAACCAGAACGTGATCTACACCGCCGACAAGCTCGACGGAGAAGCCCGCGTCCTGCTCGACCCCAACACGCTCAAGGCCGACGGCACCATGGCGCTCGCGGGCATGGCTGTGAGCGACGACGGCAGGTACATGGCCTACGGGATCGCCGAAGCGGGCTCAGACTGGAACACCTGGAAGGTCCGCGACATCGCGACCGGCAAGGACACCGCCGATGTGGTGAACTGGGTCAAGTTCAGCGGCGCGTCGTTCACGAAAGACGGGAGCGGGTTCTTCTACTCCCGCTTCGACGAGCCCAAGCAGGGCGAGAACTCGCTCACCAACAGCAACTACTACCAGAAGCTCTACTTCCACAAGATCGGCACCCCGCAGACGCAGGACGTGCTCGTCTATCACTCAACCGAGGAGGCGAAAAAAGACTGGGGCTACGCGGGCGGCGTGACCGAGGACGGCAAGTACCTCGTGATCAACGTCTCCAAGGGCACCGATCCCAAGAACCGGCTCTACGTCAAGGACCTGAGCACCGGTGAACTCGGCGACCTCAAGGTCACCAAGCTCCTCGACGCCTTCGACGCCAGCTACAACTTCGTCGCCAACGACGGCGCGGTGATGTACTTCCAGACCGACCTCAAGGCCCCGCGCGGCCGACTCATCGCCATCGACCTGGCGAACCCCGACCCCAAGAACTGGAAGGAAGTTATCCCTCAGTCCGACGCGACCCTCCAGGGCGTCTCGCTCGTCGGCGACATGTTCTTCGCCAACTACCTCCGCGACGCCAAGAGCGAGATCAAGGTCCACGCCATGGACGGCAAGTTTGTCCGCAACGTCGAACTCCCGGGTATCGGTACCGCCGGCGGCTTCGGCGGCAAGCGCACCGACACCGAGACGTTCTACTCCTTCGCCGGCTTCACCTCGCCCACGCGCACCTACCGGTACGACGTCGCTTCCGGGAAGAGCACGCTCTTCAAGGAAGCAAAGGTCGCCTTTAACCCCGACGACTACGTGACCAAGCAGGTCTTCTACACGAGCAAGGACGGGACGAAGGTTCCGATGTTCATCGTGCACAAGAAGTCCGTCAAGACCGACGGACAGCGCCCCACCCTGCTCTACGGCTACGGCGGCTTCAACATCTCCATCACGCCCACCTTCTCCGTCACCAACCTCGTCTGGATGGAGATGGGCGGCGTCTTCGCAGTCGCCAACATCCGCGGCGGCGGCGAGTACGGGGAGGAGTGGCACCAGGCCGGCACCAAGCTCGTCAAGCAGAATGTCTTCGACGACTTCATCGCAGCGGGCGAGTATCTCGTCAAAGAGAACTACACCAGCCCCAAGAAGCTCGCCATCCGCGGCGGCAGCAACGGCGGCCTCCTCGTCGGCGCCTGCATGACCCAGCGGCCCGAGCTCTTCGGCGCCTGCCTCCCGGAAGTCGGCGTGCTCGACATGCTCCGCTTCCACAAGTTCACCATCGGCCACGCCTGGCGCAGCGACTACGGCGCGGCGGACGGCGAAGGGAGCACGGTCGAGCAGTTCAAGGCGCTCCGCGCGTACTCGCCCCTCCACAACATCAAGCCGGGCACCTGCTACCCGCCGACGATGGTGATGACCGCCGACCACGACGACCGCGTCGTCCCGGCGCACTCCTTCAAGTTCGCCGCGGCGCTGCAGGCCGCGATGCCGAAGGACTGCGCGAACCCCGCGCTGATCCGCATCGACGTCCGCGCCGGCCACGGCGCGGGCAAGCCGACGGCGAAGGTCATCGAGGAAGCCGCGGACCGTTGGGCGTTCCTCGTCCGGGCTCTGGGCATGAAGCCCGAGATGGCCAAGTAGGACCGGTACATCGAGTTCTTGCGAGCGGCCCCGCTGAAAGGCGGGGCCGCGTCCTTTTTCGGATTCGAACTTCCTTTCAGGTGCCCTCGTGCGGAGATCCCCGCGACGAGCGTCTCCGTTGGACTCGGAGCTTTGTCGATCGGCTTCAACTCAGACAGCAGTGTTTCCGATAACCCTGCCGGGATTCCTTGCCGGATTCCCCTACGGCAACTGCGGGCCGTTTCGGGTACCCTTTCGACTTCGTGGCACAGATCGGGGAGTGGCGTGGACCAGCGGGCTCTGAGAGCGGTGGTGTCGGCGGTGGCTGTCGCGGTCGCGCAGCCCTCGGCCCACTGCGCCTATCGGATCACCAGCCCCGATCCCTCCGTGCAGACCATCACCGACATCCCGCTCGCGGGGTACGCGTCGTCGAACCCCGCGGCGTCGACGGGCACCGCGCGTCGCGCCGCGCTGGCGTTCGACGGCGGGCAGTCGGGTAGCGGCTTTCAGATCGTGCAGGACCACTTCAGCCCGGATTCCACCAACGCGACCACTCTGCGCGTGGGGCCGGGTCAGGGTGCGGGCTTTCGTTCGGGAGATCTGGTCCGCATCGCCCGGAGCGGAGAGGTCTTCTCCGTTGCGGCGGTGTTCGGCGATGCGCTGCTGGTGGCCCGCGGGAGGGCGGGAACATCGCCCGCGCCGATCTTCAACGGCGATTCGCTCACCATCCCGTCGAGGAACACCTCGCTGGTCTGCTGGTACTACTGCGAGCAGGAAGCGGTGGGGGAGCTGGCGACCGTGTGGGAGCTGGGGCAGCGCTCCGCGGGAGCAGAGACCTTTGCGCTCGCGGTGCGACGGGATCCGGGGAGCGGCCGGTTCGAAGCGGGAGTCGGGGGCGGCGCACCGCTCGCGATTGACCTGCCCTTCGATCCGCGCGGCAGGTGGCTCTTCGTGAGCCTGGCGCAGGTCAACGCGTGGTCCGCCACGGCGGACGAGCTGTACCTCACCGTGTTTGATCCGGCGACCGGAACTACGTTTGTCTCCGAGCCGCGGAGCTTTGTGACCCCTCCGTCCACACTCATCCCGGATGTCGCGACGATCGGGGATCGGTACCACATCGCATCGGGGCCGCGGCGAAGCGCGCCGGGCATCTGCTTGCCGGCGATCGTGGCGGAGGCGATCGTGGACGGGCGCAACGCGGTGGGCGGGGCGTCGACCGTCGCGGCGGCGGCGCTGGCCCGCGACACCGGGCTCTCGGGACAGGTGACGCTCTCTCGGTACGCGGCCTGCGTGTGGTCGGCGAACACGGTCGCCGGGGCGCTCGGGGGCGGGTTGAACGACTCCAGAGCGGGCCTTCGCGACGCGGCGCTGCATGTTCTGGATGTGAACCGCTCGTTTCTGGCGCAGCGGCACCAGTTCGGGAGCGGCGCGCGGCTCCGCGGGGTAACCAGCGTCGATCCTTATCTCTACGGCGCGCCGGGGTTCCGCGTCGCCCGACCGGCGTACGACGGAACGATCGGCGTCGGGGCGTACCCCGCCACCCGCGCGACGTTCGAAGCCCTGGGCGGTGCCCAGCCGCGCGGCGAGGTGCCTCCGAAGTCGCACCGTCTGGCTCGCATGCTGAAGGACGGTCGCGCCCACGAGAGGCTGCGCGTCGGTGTGCTCTCGAACTCTCGGTCGGTCTATCAGGTGCCCTACCGCGCGAGGCTCTCCGACGGACGGTTCCTGGATCGCTCGTTCGCGATCAACTTCCTGGACTCCGGCTTTGTGTGCCAAGCGCCGGTGTACGACAATGGGCTGATTGTGGGGCGGATCATCCCTGTGCCCTGGTGCGGGTGGTCTTCGTTGAATCAACGGACCGGCGCGTACGGGGTCGATTGCGAGGCCGAGCTCCCGCGCTGCTGGGAAAGCAGGCTGGGGGCGGGCACCGTTGTGCCGCCGTCGGTCGCGATGCGATCGCTTCAGGATTCAACGCTCGGCTCGCGGTTCGGCGTCTTCTCACCAGTGGCGACGCGGGTTCCAGCGACCGGGTACCCCGGGCCGATCTCGGCGGGTTCGTTGGACAACTATCGGGGATCGCACGCCGCGGTGCGGCTGCTCCCCGGATATTCGGCACGGTTCACGGTCAGGCCCGAGAGCGGGCTGCCCGCGTCGGACCCGCTCGTGGTGACGATGTACGTGCTCAACCATCCGACGTCGTCGGCCGTGAGTGCGCGAGCCGCGGCGGCGATGAGCCAAGGTGGAAGCGAGATCTGGAGCGAGGCGGTGCAGACGCCTGCGCTGGGTCGCCGCAGCCCGCACCCGCCACCGGCACCGAAGGTTGTCGCCTCTGTCGTTGAGCCCCGCGTCGTGGTCGCCGCGCTGCAGACCGAGTACGGGTCGATCACCGTGGATGATTCGGACGGCGAGTTCGCGGGCATCGAGCCCGGTGACATGGTGCAGTTCGTTGACGCGTTGGGTTCGGGTGCCCCCGACGACGAAGCGTTTCTCGTGCGGCAGGTGACGCGTGCCCCGAGCGGGCTGGTGACGCTCAGCTACGACTGGCTGCCGCGGAAGTTCCCGGTGCGCGGCGACCTGGTCACGTTCATCAAGGGTGAGGACGTCTTCCGCAAGATCACTGTGGAGATCGGGCCCGCCCACGACGGAACGTGGCGAGGCTTGGAAGTCTCGGCGGCGAACGACGGCGATGGTGTGTTGCTCTGGGGCTTCGCGTTCGAGAACCCCGCCCGCAACGGTATCGTGACGATCCCGATCGGGCGCTCGGGTTGCGGGTCGCTGATCCAGTCAAATCGCTGGCCGCGTCAAGCGCCCCCGGGCGGGCGTTCGCTCATGCGCCGGATCCTCGACGAGTTCGCGCTCGACACGCTCGTGATCTCAACCGCCGACCAAGGGACCGACGATGGTCAGCACGTGTCTTCCAACGAGACCGTGATCGATCTCATCAGGCAGGATTCCCCCCGGACCGAGTGCGTGCTGTATGCGACAGGTCCCGAGTACGCCGGGGAAGACCGCGTGGACAAGTCGGACATCGGACGGAAGTTCGATGTCTGTGTTGCGATGCAACTCGCATCGTCGGAGCGGGGTGTGCCGATGACCTCGTTCTTCTTCGACCC
>JBMOHX010000004.1:0-28331 GCA_049317625.1 Phycisphaerales bacterium | reverse complement strand
CATGGCCCGTGCCAAGGTCGCGTTGGCGCGGCGTGGCGGCGGGATCTAAGCCCTCCGCTCTAATCAAAAGTTCGCCACAACTGGCACGCTCTGGTTGTACCTCGCGTCATACCCGCCGAGGCTTGATCAGCTGCGCGCCGTGCGAATGTGGGGCGTCCCGAGGCGGGGTCGACGCGCCGCGTCGCCTACCTGCTCGCGAGGGTCTCACCTTCCGCCGAGATCCCAGAACTGGAACCACAGAATGAGGTCGTCGCTATCCACGCCGCCGTCGCCGTTGAGGTCGGCTAGGGGATTCGAGTTGTCCCAGTCCGCGAAGTACGCGATCACGTCGTCGCTATCGACTCCGCCGTCGCCGTTGTAGTCAAAGACGTTGAAGAGCAACCGCATGCGGTCGTCGATGCGCCGGTTGAGCATCGAGCCGACTCGTGTTGCCGCGAGTTGCACGCTGGTGAAGTCACCCGTAAACGAGCCCGCAAACAGGTAGTCGCTCTCCCAGAGCGGCGCGCCGAGCGAGGGATCGAAGCCGTCGACCCACTGCATGTTGAGCGAACCGGCCAGCGACGCGGACTGAGCCGTGATGAGGCCCGTGGACTGATTGGCGAGCACGACCAGCGTCGCCGCGGCGTTCTGCACGTACGCGCCGGCGACGTTGACACGGGCGAGGGTGCCCAACGTGAGGGTCGCGGTGTTCAGCGTGAGCACACCGACGGAGACTGATGGGCTGGTGATGGCCGTCCCGCCGCCGGAGATGAAGAGGCCCCCTGCACCACTCACCGCGCCGGTGATCGCGAGGCTCGGGCTACTGCTCGTCAGGCCGCTGCCACCGAGCGTGACTGTGCCGGAAAGCGTCGCGGTCGCCGCGATGGAGATGGATCCCGCGACAATTGTCAAAGCTCCGCTCGCGTTCCACGACCCGCTCCCCGCGATCGTGAGCACGCCACCCGCGACCACGACTTGGCCCGCGCTGTCCAGCGCGGCGTTGAGCGCGAGGGTCACCGAGGAATCGCCCTCGGTACGCAGCACGCCGGTGCCTTCGATTCTGAGCCCGCCTGAAACATCGAGCGATCCGCCCGATCGCAGCACGAGCGTTCCAAAGACGCGGCTTTCGCCCGTCGAACTCAGTTCGGCGTCTTCGATCGCGAGCCCGCCGCGGACGATGTAGTCGAATACCTCGACGTCGGCGCCGATGAGCTGCACGCTCGCGCCGGATGGGATGATCACCGTGTTGCCAGCGTTGGGGAGCGTGTCACCCTGCCAGTTGGCGGGCGTGGTCCACAGTCCATCGCCGGCATCGCCGTCCCACGTGTTGCTGACGTCTTGAACGAAGGTCGTGGCATCGGGAGAGTTGCCGAGCGGTTCGCGCTGTCCGGTGTTGTCGATCGCCACGCTGTAGAACGAGTACGTGCGGAGGTTCTCTGCCGTGAAATCGGCGCTGGTGAGCGTGGTACCGATGAGCCACGGCACGATCGGGCCTCCGTCCACCGAGTACGAGATGTTGTAGGAGCCGACGCCCGATCCGCCGGCGTCGTCCTGCCCGGCCCACTGCACACGGATCAGCCGCGAGTTGCTCACGGGGGGAAGGCTGGCGACCGAACTTGTGGGGATGCCCGCGTCGATGGTGACGAGTGCTTCCTTCTCCGGGTCGGTACCGAGCGATGGGTTGAGCGGATCGACCTGGTTGGTGGCGATGAACACCTGGCCGTCGAACTGGATGAGCGCGATGTTGCGGATCGGCGTGCCGGTCGGCAGTCCTGTCACCGGGGCGACCGTGTAGGTCACAAAGCCCTTGCCGCGGCCGGTGCCGTCTTCAGGGGGCAAGAAGCCGACCAAGACTTCAGGCGGGAGCGACGATCCCGGGTCGATCGACTGGAAGACCATGCGCAGTTCGCGAGATGCGTAGTCGATCTCGGCCTCGAACCAGACTTCGAAGGTACTCCCGGCATAGGTCATCGTCACGATCTGCTGCCACGACTGCGCCGGAGTTGCGAGACGAATATCAAAGTCGCCCCAGCCAAAGCCGGTGTATCGGAATGTGCTCAGGTCGAGGCTGGCGTTGAGCCTGTTGGTGACGACAACGCGCTGCGCCGGCGCGGTCGCCCAGCGGTCGCTGGAGACCGGGGTGCCGTCTTCGTTGAGGCTGCCGGGTCCGTAGTTCTCAAACTCGATTCGATAGGGGAGCTCAAGGCCGGCCGCGACGAAGTTCTGAGGGCCGTAGCCAGCGGGTCCGTAGAGCGCGTTGGGGTCCGTGGCCGCCGCGGCACCGCTGTTACCGCCACCGTCGCTGTACCCACCCTCCGGAAGCAGGCCACCCGAAGGTGGAATCGGGTTGAACGGTCGGCACCCATCCGGGGTCATGCCCATTTCCTGGAGCTGCCGCGCGGTCGAGAAGTTCGACGTGCCGCAGTCATTGGCCTGCCGAATGGCGTTGACGCCGTTGACGAGGTCGGGCGCGTTTTTGGGATCCAGCGCGAAGGCCGCCGCGTTTCCTGCGCCGGGGAGACCAGGGACGTTGGTGAAGGTGCCCGTGATGCCTCCTGGCACGTCCGCGTCCTCGCCGACGGCCACATTGGTGCCGGCGCCAGAGCCGAAGTTTGCGGCGCTCCCACCGAAGAACTTGCCAGCCGCTGACGGTGCTTTCCCCACCGGATCAAACAACTCGGTCGGCATGTTCTTGGCATACATGCTGAGGTTGGCGTCGCCGCCGAGGAGTTCCATCGGATCCAGCGCGACAAAGCGCCCAAGCCCGCCCGAGTAGTACCGGGCACGCATGAAGTGCAGGCCATGGGAATCTGTCTGTACACCAGCCTGGCCGGCGAACTCAAACGGATTGTTGATCCCTTCGATGCTGCGGAGCGATTCGCCCCAGGGCGTGTAGTCGTAGCGGTTCACGACTGTCCCAGTCGGGCCTGTGATGGTCGAGGTGTTTCCCATCGCGTCGAAGTCGTAGAACGCTCGCTGGCCAGACTGGCCGTCGATCCGGACCGCGAGGCCGAGCCCGCGCAGGTACCTCGCCACGAGCTGCCCCGCCGAGGCGTACTCGCCCGCGACTTCTCCCATGCCGGTCGGGTCCATCACGTACTCGGTGCGCTGACCGTTGAAAGTGCTCGCGCGCCTGTTGCCCAGGGCGTCGTACTCGTACTGCCAGACACCCGTAGGAGTGACGACCCGTGTGAGCAGGCCGCGCTGGTCGTAGGTGTACGTCGCGCTGCCCGACGGACCCGAGCGGCTCACGAGATTGCCATCGGCGTCGTACACGAGCGTGTCTTGGCCGACCGCCGTGTACAAGTTCTGACTGTTCGAGGTGTAGTTGGTCGTTACGCCGTTTTCGATCGTGCGGATTCGGTTCCCCGCGGCGTCGTAGACGTACGCGAGATTCTGCGGCGCAATCGGTGACCCCACGGCCGGCGCGAACACCGCCCCGATCAGTTGCCCCGCCGCGTTGTGCGAATACGTCCACGTGCCGTCGAGCGTTGTCATCGACAAACGCCGCCCGAGCGCGTCGTAGGTGTAGTCAAAGCGGCTGTTCACGGCGCCGCCGGGAGCGAGATTGACGATCGACAGCACCCGACCGGCGACGTCGTAGGTGTACACCGTGTTCGTGCCGTTGGCGTTGTCCTCGCGCAGCAGTCGGCCGACGTCGTCGTAGGTGTACTCGATCAACACAGCGCCGGGGTTCTCGGTCAGCCTCCAGAGCCGGCCCGAGGCGTCGTACGCGTAGTCCACCCGGTACCCAGATTGGTCTGTCATCGACGCGCGGCGCCCGACGCCGTCGTACGTGAACGCGAGGAACCGGCCGTTGGGGTACTCAACGCGAGTGAGTCGGTCACCACTGTCGTACTGCATCGTGGTCACCAATGTTCCAGGTTCGGTGATCGTGACGAGGTTGCCTCGAGCGTCGTAACCGTAATCGTTGAACGTGCCGTCAACGAAAGTCTGGCGAGTGACCTGCCCTGCGCTGTTGTAGGCATACCCCATCGTCTGGCCGCGGGCGTTCACGTACGAGAGCGGGCTCCCGGAAGGGTCGTACGCGCCGAACTGCTCGGTCGCACCCGACGGACGGATGATCGATCGCAGGTTGCCCTGCGCGTCGTAGGTGTACCGCGTCGTGTTGCCCAGCGCATCGGTCGAGGCCGTCATGCGGCGCACCGTGCCGCCGGGGCCGACGTTTGTGTAGGCAAACCGGCTGGTCGCGCCGAGTTCGTTCGTCAGGCTGGTGAGGTTGCCGCAGGAGCACCACGTGTACTGCTTTGTGTGGCCATACGGATCGACGAGCTTCGAGATGCGGAGGTCAATCCCGTACTCCGCGGTCGCCACTTGACCCAGCGGATCAACGGCTCGACTCACCAATCCGCGGTGATCGAAAGAGAGCACGGTGGTGCCGCCCGCGGCGTCGGTCATGGTCACCCGCCCGGCGCTGTCGTACGTGAAGTCAACTCGCTCCGCATCGCCGGTGGTCGAGGTCGCGGCGAGCCTGCCGCTCGAGTCGTACTCGAACGTCCGCGTGGTCCCGTAGGCACCGATCGAGGTGAGCGCGTGCTGTTTCGCGGAACCGACTTCCGTGTTGTAGGTGTACGTGCTGACTTCACCGTTCCACTTGGTCACGCTGAGCAGGTACTGGTTGGACGGGTCGTACGCGTATGTTGTGGTACGACCGGCGTTGTCGCTGACGGACGACACCAGGCCCGCGGCGTTGTACGCGATGGCGATCGCCGCCCCCGCGGAGTGGGTGAGCGAAGTGAGTCGCCCGCCGGTGTACCCCATCGTGACGCGGTTGCCGTTGGTGTCTTGCGACCAGATCAGCACGCCATTCTCGTTGTACCTGTCGATTTCGCCCGACTGGGAGCGCAGCTGGTACTCGGTGCCGACCTTCGTCATCGTGCTCGGATTGGCGTCGAGCGAGATGTAGGTGTTCAGCCTTCGAGTATCGGGCTCGAATCGCCCCCGCTGGCCTGCCGCGGCGAAGAGATTGATCGCGCCGCTGGATTCGATGGTGAGCGACGATTGCCATGGCGCCGACCAACCCCGCCCGAAGATGGATTGCTCGAATCGCTGGTCGAGTCTCGTGGCGTACAAGCGACCGAAGCCGAGCCCGCCACCGGGCGCATCAACGGAAAGGTCTACGGAGGTGGTGAGCGTATCCGTGGGGTGGAACCCGATCGCCTGCTGCGCTTCGAACCTCCACAACTCTCCCACGTCCGAGACCCGCAAGCCGAGCCGATCCAGGTACTGCGCGTTCTCGGAGAGGACGCGGACGTAGTCGCCCCATGTGGGACCGACGTTGGTCGTGAGGTTTGCGAACACAACGTTCCACGCGTCGGGATCCATCGAGCTCGGACGCGTGCTTTCGCGGACTTCGGACCACGGGATCAGCGCGGTGTCTCCCGCTTCGAAGACGCGGATCTCCATCTCAACACTGCCATCGCTGAAATCCCACGGCTGCAACAACCCCGCGTAGTAGACCGGCAGCTGCACCCGCTCTCCCGGCGCAAGGATCCCTGGTGCGGCACCGCTCGCGAGGATCTGGATGCTGTGGCTGAACCCCTCCGGGAGTCCGGAGGTCCAGAAGCCCTCGACCAGTCTCGACTGATCGAGCGTGAGGATCGGCCGATCGCTGTTGTCGGGGTCGGCCGACTCCAACCGCAGCAGAGGCGCCGCCATCGGCGCGGTGCCGGTGTTCGCGTACTCCACGTAGAGCGTCGCCACGGCGTGACGGCCAAAGCTCGGGGGCAGAATGAGTCGGGTCTCGAGCTGCGCGACTCCCACCGGCAGAACTTCGAACGCGTCGGCGAGCGTGTCGGTTCCTCCACCGGGCCTCTGAACCCGGACGGAGTATCGGCCCTGCGGAACCCCAGCCAGCGACACGATGGCCGTTGCGCTCGTGAAGCTGTTGAGATCGACCTCGTTGGCGGTAGCGATCAACGCGCCCGTTTCATTCACGAGTGTCACCTGGAGATCCGGACCGAATCCCGCCCCGGTCATGGTGATCGCCGCGATGGTGCCGGTTTCGGCTGTGGCCGGCGAAACCGTTTGCACCACCACACCGGAAGCAACCGCTTCCAGGTTCAGCACGCTGGCGTTGGGTGAGCTCTGTGCGAAGATGAGCGCGTACCACTCCCCGGAGGCAGAGGGCACGAGAATGCTCTGATCCGCGCTCGCGGCGGCGTTGTATCGATAGTCGTACTGAGTCCTCGTCGGTGCTGCGCCCTGACGCAGGTAGAGCTCGTTGCGGTTGAGGTTACTCGTGTCATCAAGACGCAGGATCAATGCGGATGTTGCCGGCATCGTAAAGCGGAGAAGACGGGCGCCGTCCGTGCCCGGATTGGGCAGTTGCAGCGCCGTTCCGACCGTGAGGTCTGTGATCGCGGTCTGACTCAGAACGAAGCTGTACTGCCCCGTGGCACCGGCTGCGCCGCGCGCCGTGAGTGAGTACGCACCGTCAACGACGATGTTGAAGAGCGCAGAGTCGCCCGCCGCATCGCTGAACAGCGCGTCGCCGTTCGGGCCGCGCAGCGTGAAGCGAAGTTCCGGAGAAGTCGCGCCGCGCAGGTCGAAGCGAAGCTGCTGGCCGCTCGTGGCCGCGAACTCCCAGACGTCGATCCCGTACGCGGATTCGATTTCACCGAACGCCAGCTGGTTCAGATTGACGCCCGCAACGTCGGGAGTCACGTCCAACTGCATCACCGTGTAGTTGCCGGTGCTCGCGGGGAGTGCCGAGGCCGCCCGAACCAGAATGCGATACTCCCCGCTCGCGGGTAGAGGCACGCCTTCCAATGTCACGCTCGCGCCGTCGGCCGCACTCTCGGCCGTGGCAATGACGTTGTTCGATGGGTCAACGAGCGAGACCTGTGCACGTCGGAGGAGCGGTTGCAGAGCCGGGTTCAGTCCCGTGGATCCGGGGTTCACGACGACCGTAACCAGTCGTCCCTGGTTCGCGAAGAACGTCCACTCGTCCAGCTCACCGGCCACGGCGATCTGACCGGGAGTCGCCAGGGCGGTCTCAATCGGACCGCTGTCGGCCACCTGCTCGAACGCGCCGCCGATGACCTGACCGCCGATCAGCGCCGCGCGGGCATACAGCGTGTGACCGTTGAGGTCCAGCGTCGCTCCCGCAGGAATCGTCAGCGATGAGACGTACATGGCTTCGTCCCCCGCCGAGTTGTCGGAGAAATCAACAAGCCTGACATACGAGTTCGCGCCCAGCACGACCGCGCCGTAGGCGAAGTTCCGCGTGAACGCCGCGGCGTCCGCCCCCGCTTCGGCCGACATCACTTCAATGAGTTGCGGGTTCGCTTGGGGCCTGTTTCCATCAAGAACCAGCCTCCCCAGCCCTCCGAACAGATCCCGGTTGGTGGAGCCTCCCAGGACGTCGCCACGCATAGAGACCTGCGCGGCGGGTTCGACAACGAGCAGCGAGTCGCCGTCGAAGACGGCGTCGCCGGGGAACTCAACCCTCCCCTGGCCCGTCGCGAACACGCTCCCCGTGCTGGTCGCGTTCGCGGAGATGATCTGCAGCACTCCCCCGGAGGCGCGCACCGTGCCGTTGTTCGTGAGCCCCTGCGGTGTCGCCTGAAGCGTGCCCGCCGTGTCGTTGGAGATGAGCCCGTTGTTGACCAGCGTCATCGCGCCGCCGAACTGGCTCTGAACACCGAGGATGGCGCCGCCCGTGAACGTTCCCGAGCGCCGGACCGATCCCGTCGGCCCGATCGTCAGCGTTCCCGGCGTCCCGTTCATCTCCACAAACCGGTACCCGCTCCCCGTCCCCTCAAGTGTCAGCGGAACCGTCAACGTGAACCCGGGCGCGAAGCCCACCGTCGTGTTGTCTGTCGACAGACGCATACCCGTGAAAGTCGTCGTGCCGTTGATCTGCACGCGCGCGTTGACCTGCGAGAGCACAATCTCCCCGTTCACGGTGACGTTGTTCAGCGTCCCGCCGGAACTGGTGTAGACCAGCGAAGCGCCACCCGCTGAACTCAGCGCCCCCCCGTTGATCGTGCCGCCCTGCAATCGCCACGACCCGGTCGCCGCGTTCAACGAGAGATTGTTCCCCGCGTTGTTCACCGTGTTGCGTAGGAACACCGTCCCGGCGCTGGTGGTGAACGTGCCGATGCCCTGTGTGGCGTTGAAGTCTGAATCCATGGACAGGATCGCGCCAGCCCCAAGATTCACGGTCCCTTCGTTCCGCCAGTTCTGGATCGCAACGGACAGCGTTCCAGTCTCCGCCTGAATGGTCCCCGTGTTGCTCAACGATTGTGCCTGGAGCCCCAGAGTGCCCGCCGTGTCGTTGGAGATCACCCCGTTGTTCACCAGCGTCATCGCGCCGCCGAACTGGCTCTGAACACCAAGGATGGCGCCGCCCGTGAACGTCCCCGTCCGCCGCATCGACCCGGTCGGCGCGATGGTCAGCGTCCCCGGCGCACCGTTCATCTCCACGAACCGGTACCCGGTGCCTGTGCCCTCAAGGGTCAACGGCACCGTCAACGTGAATCCGGGCGCGAAGCCCACCGTCGTGTTGTCTGCCGAAAGACGCATACCCGTGAACGTCGTCGTGCCGTTGATCTGCACGCGCGAGTTGATCTGCGAGAGCACGATCTCTCCGTTCACTGTCACGTTGTTCAGCGTTCCGCCCGAGCTCGTGTAGAGCAGTGATGCGCCACCCGCTGAACTGAGCGAGCCCCCGTTGATCGTGCCTCCCTGCAATCGCCACGATCCAGTCGCGGCGTTCAACGAGAGATTGTTCCCCGCGTTGCTCACCGTGTTGCGCAGGAACACCGTCCCGGTGCTGGTGGTGAACGTGCCGATGCCTTGGGTCGCATCAAACACCGAGTCCAGCGACAGCTCGGCGCCCGACCCGAGATTCACCGTCCCCGCGTTCCGCCAGTTCGGAGTGTTCACCGACAACGTACCGGTCACCGCCTGGATGGTGCCGTTGTTGGTGAGCACCTGTGAAGTGATCTGGAGGGTGCCCGCTGTTTCGTTGGAGATGAGACCGTTGTTCACCAGCGTCATCGCGCCGCCGAACTGGCTCTGAACACCGAGGATGGCGCCGCCCGTGAACGTTCCCGAGCGCCGGACCGATCCCGTCGGCCCGATCGTCAGCGTTCCCGGCGTCCCGTTCATCTCCACAAACCGGTACCCGCTCCCCGTCCCCTCAAGTGTCAGCGGAACCGTCAACGTGAACCCGGGCGCGAAGCCCACCGTCGTGTTGTCTGTCGACAGACGCATACCCGTGAAAGTCGTCGTGCCGTTGATCTGCACGCGCGCGTTGACCTGCGAGAGCACAATCTCCCCGTTCACGGTGACGTTGTTCAGCGTCCCGCCGGAACTGGTGTAGACCAGCGAAGCGCCACCCGCTGAACTCAGCGCCCCCCCGTTGATCGTGCCGCCCTGCAATCGCCACGACCCGGTCGCCGCGTTCAACGAGAGATTGTTCCCCGCGTTGTTCACCGTGTTGCGTAGGAACACCGTCCCGGCGCTGGTGGTGAACGTACCGATGCCCTGGGTCGCATCAAACGCCGAGTCCAGCGACAGATCGGCGCCGGACCCGAGATTCACCGTCCCCGCGTTCCGCCAGTTGGGCGTTGAAACTGACAAACCTCCGGTCACCGCCTGAATGGTGCCATTGTTCGTGATCACAGACGGCTGGAGAACCAGCGTCCCTGCAACGTCGTTGGAGATGGTCCCGTTGTTCACCAGCGTCATCGCGCCGCCGAACTGGCTCTGGACACCGATGATCGCACCGCCCGTGAACGTCCCCGTCCGCCGCATCGATCCCGTCGACGCGATGGTCAAAGTCCCCGGGCTCCCGTTCATCTCGACGAACCGGTACCCGGTGCCTGTGCCCTCAAGGGTCAACGGCACCGCCAGCGTATATCCGGGCGCGAAGCCCACCGTCGTGTTGTCTGCCGACAGACGCAGGCCCGTGAACGTCGTCGTGCCGGTGATCTGCACGCGCGCGTTGATCTGCGAGAGCACGATTTCCCCGTTCACCGTCACGCTGTTCAGCGCTCCGCCCGAGCTGGTCGGCACGATGCCGGACCCGGGCCCGAACGTCCATGTGCCGCCGGAGAGCGTGCCGCCACCGAGGCGCATGGTCGCACCGCCCGACAGGGCCGATGTCGTCGTCACCTGCAGTGTCGCCCCGCCTTGAACATCGAGATTCTCGCTCGCGGCCAGGCTTCGAACGGAGCGGCTGCCGCTCAACGAGTTCAGCGTGATCGTGGGGTTCGCTGCCGCGACCTCGATCGTGACATCGTCCGCCGCGGTTGGAACCGCCCCGCCGCTCCAGTTGCCGGGGGTATGCCAGAGGTTGTCCCCCGCCCCACCGGTCCACGCCACGGCGTCGAGCGCGATTCTCGCTTCGAGCACGTCAAGCAGCCCGGCGCTCCGCCCCGGAAGGGGACGCGGCCCCGCGAGCCCCGCCTCGCGACGGAAGGACGAACTTGCCCGACCAACGGCGCGAAGCAGACGACGAAGGTTCACCCAACCGCGGCTCATACGAAGCTCCATGAAACACCTCCCCGTCACTAGGAACGGATGCGCGGCACAAACCAGCCAAAGAATTCCAGCGACCAAGGGAAATAGAGGGCACAGCAGGGGCCCGGCCCGCTTGAATCAGCCGGTTCACAAGCGATCGCCCCGGCGTGCACCGATAACACGGATTCCAGGCTTCTGTAGATCGCGCTTGTCGCATGTTCGGGACTGCGTGACTCGGCGCGGCGTGCGCTCATCTGCTGGGCACAGCGGCCGACGCGAGCACCGCGAGAACGCGACGCCGAGCAGCACGGCGCCCAGCATGCCAACGCCGCACGCACGCGACCCTCCGGCCCGGGGGTCACCTCACCTACCGCGGGCACGAGTAGATTGAGGTATCCGTCTCAGCGTTTCTCACAAGTCACCAACCGGTACCCCGCATCGAACTCCTCCAACGCGAGCAAAGCCCGATTCCGCTCGGCCCACCGGCCGCTGGCAAGGTCCCCTCGCAACTTCTCTAACCCACGCGCTGCATCGATCCTCGCGAAGCTCGATATCGCCCCTCTCACCTCATCGCTGAGGTAACGCTCCGGCCTGCGCCAGTAGGCGCACAAGAAGCCGTCGGTGCAGTCGTGCGGGATCGGTAGCGGTTTCATGTCGACCGGTCCCGCGATCCGCGCGAGCATCGCCGCGAGTTCGCCCGCGGTCGGGAAAATCGTGCGGTCGTGCGCCATGATTTCCGGGAAGTACTCCTCTGTCAGCCAGAAGGGCGCGCCGTCGGGTACCCAGGTCAGCAGCACCACTCGCTGCTTCGCCACGCGCGCCATCTCGCGCAACCCGCGCTCGCGGTCGTTCCAGTGATGCATGCTGAGCACAGTCATCGCGGCGTCCACCGCCCCATCTTCCAACGGCAGCGACTCGGCACTTGCCTGCACGCACGGCGCGGCACCCCTTGGCCGCTGCGCGATCATCACCGCGGACGGCTCAACCGCGATCACGTTCCGCGCTCGCGGCTCGTACGAGCCCGCACCCGCGCCCACGTTCACCACGCTCTGGGCATCGCCCAACGCCGCGTCGATTGCGGCGGCGATGCGATCATCCGGCCGGCGGACTGCCGCGTAGCCAAGGCCGATGGTGTCGTAGCGTGCCATGTGCTTTGGCCTCCGTGTCCGAGTTCAGGCCAGGATCGTGAACGATGATAGTTGGGCGGCGCAGGAACTTGGAACGCCTGAGGCCTGCCATCATTGGCCGCACGAGCTTCGACGCATGCCGCGCAACCCAGCACCTACAGGTCGTCGCGACCGCATCGCGCGCCAATGAAAACGCCGCGGGGTTACCGCGGCGTTCGGGTGATCTGGTTGTGCTTGGTCCGGCGAACCGTCTTACGCGAAGTGGGCGAACGCGCGGTTGGCTTCGGCCATCTTGTGGGTCTGCTCGCGGGTCATCATGGCCTTGCCCTGGCCCTGAGCCGCGAGGTGGCGCTCGGCGGTGCCCCGCCGGATGGACAACGACCAGATGACGATCCTCGCCGAGCAGGGGGTGCCCGCCGCGGAACTGGCGGTCGCTGTTGCCGGGGGCGAACTCACGAGCGAGAAGGAGCTGCGCGGGCAAGACATGGACCGCGCGAGGACGGCGTTGGCGCGGCGGCGGGACGTAAGTGTCCTGCGATTGGTAGCCGGAGCGAAGCCGTCGGTGGCACGCCAGGCCGACCCAGAGCTGTTTGACGCGGTTCGCGCGCGCCAGCCTGCGGCAGCAGAGCGCCAGCGAACGCCGCACGGGATGAACCGGGGGCAGCGCTCGCATGCGCTGCAACCCGCGTTACCCGCCCCACGTTGAAGCCGTCCCGGTTCATTGGCTGCGGGCAGCCGAGGGATGCGTGTCCCGCTTGGCTATCCCTGCTGGCACTCTCACTTCTTTGTTTTTTTTGCAGCCTTGATCTGCGGTTGGACCAGGGGTTGTGCCGCGGCTTTCTTTTGTTTGTTGATGGCCGCAGCTTTCGCCTTCTTCTCCGCCTTCATCGCCGCCTCCTTCTCCGCCTTCTCCTTCTTCATCGCAGCTTTCGCTTCGGCGAAGGGGCAAACGCCCGCGAGCATCGCCCAGCAGCTTTTCTCCCGCGCTTCGTACAGCCTCGTGGGGCAGTCATTCGTATCCGTGCGACGCGACGTTTCGGGCAGCGAGTCAGCGCCAACTCTCACGGAATTGTGCCATTCTTGTGCGCACGGCGTCAGCTTGAAGTGCCCGTTGTGGGGCAGCAGGACCTCGACACCCTTGACGGGCGGGAGCACCCTCCCGTTGTTGAAATGTAGATGCGTGGGAGAGTACCGGTCCGGGTTGCCGGTGCGGTCCATGAACCCCACTACGTCCCCGGCGCGAACAACCGGGAAGTTCTCCTTAAGGTTGAGGTGTTTTTTCTTAAGGTCGCGATCGTCTACGTGTACGTAACCAGAATATTCGAACTTGGTTGAGGCGCCGTTCCAGTGCCAGACCGTGATGGTCACACCCCCCTCGGCTTCATAGACCTTCTCACCCTTTATTTTCGGCTTCCCTCCGCAGACCGCGAACAAGGGGTCCCCCATCCCTCCGACAAAGTCGATCCCGAGGTGCCACCGCCCAAGTTCGATGGAATTCAACGCTTTGTCAAGCGACTTGTATTGCTTGTAGAAAGGAGAACCCGCTTGGGCGGCCTCTGCTTGGTACACCTCCCAGGTGTCCTTCGCGTCGTCGACCCTCGTCAGGATCTTCATGCTTGGAGCTATCTCCGCCAGTCGGTTCAGAGCGGCGCGAGCCTGGGGGGAATAGGGCTCTTTTCCCGCGTCCTCGCGCCTCGCCCAGATCTTCCACACGTCGAAGTACACATTCTCCCGGAGCTCTCTCGCGAGGTTACGTCTTTCAACGGCCCTCTTTCTGGCCTCCTCCGCCTGCTTTTTGTCGGCCGGGGCCTCCTGAAAGAGAGCTTCCAGCAACTCGTCATCGTCGGCCGCGTTCTCGAGGTCGTCGGCCTTCTCGGCCATCAAAGCGAGGGCTCTCTTCTTCAGATCGGCTGGAATCGACGGGTGCGAACTGATCTCGCTGGCCTTGATTTTGCAGACCTCGAAGGGGCTCGCCACTTTCCACGTTCGGTAGTCGTACGTCGAGCCAGTTCTCTGGCGAACGCGGTGCGCCGCAACCTCCTCTCGAATCAGTTCGCGCAGCTTCTGGGCAATGCCGCCCTGCTCCTTCTCGACCTCCTTCACCCGCTCGACATCGGCCCCGTCTCTGACGATCCAGTCTTTCACCCTCGCCACCTTGGCCGTGCTGAGCTTCGAGCTCAACCACGCTTCCAACCGCTCCTGGATGACATCATCAGCAGGCCGGTTGTCCTCGGTCAGCCCCTTCGCCAGCTCCTCTCTCTTCCACGCCTCCTCTCCCGTCGCGAAAGCGAGGGTCCAAACGTTCTTCTCACTCCGAGTAGCCCAGTACCACGGCCCGTTCTTCGGGTCGGGTTCGTCGCCGAGCTGGAACACCTCTCGCTTCCAGTCCCACTTGTAGTTCGCCTTGCGGCTCATCCGCCCGTAGAGGCCGAAGTAGTTGCCCTGCGGCTGCTCGCTGGTGGAGATGGCCAGATAACGGTTCTTGGAGCGCACGCCCCCCGCCTTGACCTCGTCATCGTTCATCGGGACGAGATGCCGCGTGTCGGCCAGCTCCAGCCATGTGGGCTGGCAGAAGACCATCGCACGTGTACCGAACGTATTGCGCGCCGACACCTGCGCATCATTCTCGCCCTCGCGCGACACGGCGTCATACAGGATCGTCACGCGGTTGCGAAGGCGGTGCGTCGCCTCATCCCGCAGCTTCTTTGGGTCGTAGGTCTCATTGAGCAGATCTTCGGGCTCGCCCGGGGCCAGCCACCAGTTCGAGTCAGCGCTGTCCGTCCACGGCCTGTCGGATTCGTAGTCGCTCTTACGCTCTGACTGGCCCTTGAACACCGCCGTCAGCGCTCTCTTACCGGCGACCTTGGCCGCGTCCGCGACGTCGAGGACCTTGACCTGCGCAAACTCGACAGACACCTTTCCCTTGGTGAGCGGCGGGAGCGGCACGCTCAGTGCGCCGTCCTTGTCCGTCACGTACTTGCCGTCGAAGAGGTCCCACAGTTTGCCCGCAAGCTCGTACAACTTCGCCGTTGAGTTGGCGTACTCCTCGCCCGTCATGGCGCGGTAGACCTTGGCGAGCACCTCGGTCTCGAAGTCCGCCCACGCCATCTTGGGTTTCTCGGGCTTGGAACTCCCTAGGATCTCGTCCGGCTTCCGCGTCACGCCCTGCACGCGCGCGGCGAAGCACGCGGCCAGAGAGCGGACGTACGACTCCCAGGCCGCCCACGCCTGAGCCTTGGCCGAGAGCTTGCCGAGGCGAGTGCGCTGCTCGTCGCTCAGCTTTTTGGCGTTCGCCTTCGCCTTGGACTTGGTGATCGCTTCCGCCAACACCGGCCCCTGTCCGGCCTTGCGCTTGAAACCCAGCGCCGCCTCGATCTCCGCCACTGCCTCGTCATCAGACGCGGTCCAAGGGTCGGAGAACGCGGGCGGCTCCTTGCCCTGGGCCAGCGGCTTGAACGCGCCGCCGTCCCAGTCCCACGTCCACTCCGATCCCGCGCCGGTCCCCGAAGTCACCTCAACCTTCAGCGATCGCACGCTGAGCCCGGCGACGGGCTCGTTGTCGTGCGTGCTCCGCACCAACAGCCGCAGCGAAGGCCCGACCGCCTTCGTGCCGGAGAGAGCGACCGCACCTGCGGGGACGGGCGCGACGACCATCGGCGAACGGCCGGAGCGTTGAAGCGGTGTCTTGGGCTCTTTCCCGCTCACGGCTCCACCTCCTCTCCGTCCTCGTCCGCAGGTTCCTCCGCGGGCTCCTCGTCCCACCCCTCCGATTCGGGCGCGATACTCACGAACGTGTGGTCGATCGGGTGTTGCGGGCCGTGCTCGAACTCCGGCTCCTCAAGGAGCCACTCGGGCACCTCCGCGACCTTGAGCGCGCTGGCGCGAGCCGGCGGCGGGACCGGGTCCTCGGGGCGCTCGCACTCCGCATCGAGCGTCTCGTTTTCGTGCACCGAGCGCAGGCGTCGGACCAGCGCTTCGTCGATCACCCCCGAGATCGGCATCCCCTCGCAGCGCTGGAAGTCGCGGATGCCCGCGGCCGTCAGCGGCCCGAAGATGCCGTCGATCGGCCCGGGGTTGATGCCCAGGTTCTGCAGCCGCTCCTGCACGCCGCGCACTGTGTTCGCGGGCGACAGCACACCGACCTGCACCGAAACATCGCCCCAAGGCAGGTGCAGCACCGCGTGCTCCGCGTCCTCTCGCACCGGGGTCTCGGCCACTCCGTCGTCCCCGGTTGTCTCTTCCGGCATGCGCTCGCCATCCACCGTGAACGAGTAGGCGATCCCTACAAGCGGGGCGTGCGCCGAGTCGACCAGACACACCCGCAGCGACATGCGGCTGCCGGTTCGGAAGCGGTGGCGCTTCTCGGTCGCGCAGGCCTCCTCGTGTCGCTCGAGGTCAGGAACAAACACGTTGTCCCCCACGTGCAAAATGTTCGGGTTGCCGCGGCGGCGCTTCAACTCCGCGTTTTCCGGGTGATCCCAGATCTTTTTCCACGGGATCTTTGCTTGCGCACCTAGCTTCGACAGCGTCTCGTCCCGGCGCACCGTCACCCACTTCCCCATTTCGATCCCTCCCGTTTTCAGCTCGGCCAGAGCCCTATCGATCGGAAATGTTACGCGCGGGTCATCAGCCCGTCCAAGCGGCGGCGGTCATGACAAGGCGGACGATGGAACGTCGCGTACTCGGGTCGCGCCACCTCCATCGCGGTGTCGTCTGCCGCGGTTGTGGATACCGCTCTCGTGCGGCTTGGGCGACGCCGGCGCTTGCTCGACTGATGCGTCATCGGACGACGTCGAGTCTTCGGCCCGCCCACCATCCCGGAATCCTCGGGCCCCGGGCACCGTGCTCCTGGTGCAACATACCAATGAAAACGCCGCGGGGATGCCGCGGCGTTCGAGTAACCTGGTTGTGCTTGGTCCGGCGAACCGTCTTACGCGAAGTGGGCGAACGCGCGGTTGGCTTCGGCCATCTTGTGGGTCTGCTCGCGGGTCATCATGGCCTTGCCCTGGCCCTGAGCGGCGAGGTAGAGCTCGTCGGCGAGGCGCTGGGCCATGGGGCGGCCCTTTTCAGCGCGGATGGCTTCGATGATCCAGCGGAAGGCCAGCGACTGCTGACGCTTGCGGGAGACCTGCATCGGGACCTGGTAGTTGGCACCGCCGATTCGCTTGCTGCGGACTTCGACGTAGGGCTTGACGTTCTCGATGGCCTTCTGGAAGACCTCGATGGACTCCTTGGGAGCCTCGGGAGCGGTTTCCTTGGCGAGCTTGCCCTGGATGATCTCGAGGGAGTCGTACACCACGCGCTGGGCGACCGACTTCTTGCCGTCGTACATCAGGCAGTTGATGAAGCGGGAGAGCTGCGTGTCGCCGAAACGGGGATCGGGACGGAGCTGCTCGGCTGCGGCGGTGAACTTCTTGCGACCCATGATTCAAACTCCTTCTTCGGCTGGCTTCGCTCGCGTGTAGCGGGCGTGTTTCTTTCACCGACGGGTGCTCTCTTGAAGCTGCCCGGCGATTACTGCCGTCGCACCGGACGCCCGGCGCATGTGACGATCTGTTTGCGAACGACGATCAACGTGCGAACCGCGATCAACCCTTGCCGCGCTTCGCGCCGTACTTCGAGCGTCCCTGCTTGCGACCTTCGACGCCGAGGCAGTCGAGGGTGCCGCGGACGATGTGGTAGCGCACACCGGGAAGGTCGCGGACACGGCCGCCACGCACGAGCACCATCGAGTGCTCCTGCAGGTTGTGGCCTTCGCCGCCGATGTAGGCGGTGACTTCCTTGCCGTTGGAGAGCCGCACACGGGCGATCTTCCGGAGAGCCGAGTTGGGCTTCTTCGGGGTCGTGGTGCGGACAATCAGGCACACACCGCGCTTCTGCGGGCAGCCAACGAGGTCCTTGACCTTGTTGATGCGGGAGAGCGGGCGACGGGATTTGCGAACGAGCTGGTTGATCGTGGGCATAGACGGTCCGAATCGAGCAATCCTGGCGACGGAACAATCCCTTTGTGCAGGGTCGGAATGATAGCCGCCTGTTTGGCTCGGGCAAGCGGGGAGATCTGGGAGGGGTTCAGACGGAAGCCCGCCGCGTCTTGGCCACGTACCGCGGAGCAGCCGTCGGCTCTGCGTACGAAGGCAAACCCACACCCAAGGATATCGGCTCGCAGAGGGGGACCACGGGCTTGGAGCTGGCCAGCTTGGGCCGCGTCGGGTGCCTCAGGTATCTCCAAGTGCCGACTGCCCAGAATCCAACGCAAACCACCGAGTTGAGAAAGCCCCGAGCGGCTGGCGGAGCCGCTCCGGACGAGCCCCGAAGGATCCCCGCCTCGCGCACCTTCCACTCGCCGCCCCTACCGCGTGGGGATGGTCCCGCGGATCGTGGGTAACATTTGCGCAGACAATCGCGAAAGCGTTCGTGCAGCAGGAACTCTGGGGGCCGCGTGGGCGAAACTGAAAATCCACTTCAATCCAGCGACCCAGGCGAGTGGGACCGGCTGATGCAGGCCGTGAACCCCGCGTCGCTGCTGGTCGCCGTTCAGATGCGTCTCGGCCCGGCGCTCGCCGCCCGCTACCAACCAGAGGACATTCTGCAGGAAGCCCTCTTCAGCGCGTGGCGAGACCGTTTGCGCCACAACTGGACGGGGGTCCGCGGGTTCCGTGCCTGGCTGCTCACCACTATCGAGTTTCGGATCCGCGATTTGGCAGACCACGTGGCGACCGTCAAGCGGGGCGGCCGGGCGTTCCAACACTCGCTCTCGGTGCCCGAAACGCCCGAGATCATCCAGTCCACCACCGCCAGCCGCATCGCGGGGTATCGCCAAGAAGCAAGCGCGGTGCTGGAAGCACTCCGTTCGCTCCCAGTAGACCAAGCGGACCTCATCCGACTTCGCCTCATCGAGCAGATGACCATCCCAGACATCGCCCGGCACCTCTCGCTCGGCGAATCCGCGGTCCAACACCGCTTCCGCAAGGCGGCGGAGGCGTATCAAACCAGGCTGGCGGCGATCTCCGCCCAGCGGCTGGGGTCGACCGAACAAAACCGTCGTTGATGCGGGACGGACTCAACGTCATTTCCCGCTCCATTCTGTACATGGAGATGAAACAGACTCGATGACGCGAGACCCTCCGCCATCATCCGCCCCACCGCCCGGGCCCGGCGAAGACCCCACGAGCTCGCCGGATCCCGTCGCACAGTTTCTGGAGGCGGCGCTGCTGGCGACCGAGGAAGGACGCCCCTCGCCAATCGCCGACTGGGTTCGTCGCTTCCCCGAGCTCCGGAAGGAGTTCGAGCGTGCCGCGACGACCGCCATCGATATCGCGCTCGTCCGCACACGCGTCGGTCCGACGTTCCCCGGATTCGTGGTCGAATCCGAGATCGGCCGCGGCGGCATGGGTGTGGTCTATCTCGCGCGACAGACCGGCCTGAACGACCGGCGCGTCGCGATCAAGGTGATCGGAAATCAGTCCGCGCTCGCGCCCCAATCGCTCGCGAAGTTCCGCGCGGAGGCCAGGGCGGTTGCCTCGCTCAAGCATGCCCACATCGTGAGCGTCTACGACATCATCGAACGCGGCGAAGACGTGGCCTACGTGATGGAGTTCGTCGAGGGTGGCTCCCTCGACGGATTGGTCCGATCGCTGGCGGCCCGATCGCCGACGCCGCCGCACCGGGTCGACGCGGTCCGCGAGATACTCGATGACCCCATCGGCATCGTCCAGGAACCGACCTATGTCATTTTCATCTGCCGCGTCGCGATCGCGATGTTCCAAGCGTTGGACGCCGTTCACCGCGACGGTCTCCTTCATCGGGACATCAAACCCGCCAACGTGCTCCTCCGGCGCGACGGCACCCCGCTCCTGACCGACTTCGGGCTCGCGGTGGACTCGAGCGGCGAGCCCCTCAAGGGTGTGTCCGGGTCGAACTCGAACACCCGCTCCGAGTTCAGCGGCACCCTCGGCTACGCCGCCCCCGAACAACTCAGAGGTCGGTCGCTCGGTCGCCGCTCCGACATCTTCGCGCTCGGCGCCACGATCTATCACGCGCTCGCGCTCAGGTCGCCCTTCCCCGGCGCTACGGCTCGGGAGGTCCTCGCTCAGATGGAGTCCGGCGCGCCCGACCTCATCTCGCTGAACCCCGACGTCCCGCACGATCTCGCGGCGATCATCAGCAAGACAATGGCGACTGACCCGTTCGAGAGATACGCCTCCGCCGGCGAGGTCGCATCGGACCTCGAACGACTGCTCCGACTCGAACCGGTCCGGGCTCGGCCGCAAACGCGCGGATATCTCCTCCGCAAACTGATCGCGCGCAACCGAGCCGCCACCGCATTCGCCGCGGGTTTGATCGGTGCGTTGATCCTCGGGATCGTGGGAACCAGCGCCGGCATGTGGCGTGCGAAAGAAGCCGCGGCCCGCGCGACGGCCATCGCGGTCGAGGCCTCCGAGAACGAGTACGCCGCGACGATACAAGCCGCAGCCGCGGCGCTCGCCGTCTACGACGGCGGCACCGCCAAGGACCGCCTCGATCGGATCGATCCGGCTCGTCGCGGCTGGGAATGGCGTTACCTCAACGCCCAGACCGATCAGAGCGTCGGGCGCCTTGATGTGCCGGGCGCGGCACCGGGCGAAGCGCCGTTGATCGCGTTCTCTCCAGACGGCGACACGCTCTACACCGCGACCCGCACGACGGTCGCCGCGTTCGACGCCTCGTCGTGGCAGGTGCGCTGGAGCGTTCCGGCACAGGTCGGTCCGCGCGGCATTCCGGTCGCGCTGCTGCCGGGCTGGAAGAAGGACCTCTGGGTGGTCGCGGCCGACGGCTCGATTCGCACCTTCGATCAAAGCGGCGGAGCTCAGGAAATCGCGTCGGCGAGTGGGGCAACGGCTTTCGATGCGGAGTGGTCGCCCGGGCGCGACCGTCTTCTTCTCCTCGAAGCGTGGGAAGGTGAGTCCCGCCTGCGCGGCGTGGACGTCGACGGCGCTGCTCCCGCTCGCACCACCTCGCTCCCACCCGGATACGGGGGGCAAGTCGCGGTGGAAACCTCGCTCCGCGAGGTGTTGTGTTCTGGCCCCGCGGGGACACTCTGCCTCAAGTACCCGACCATGGAGCGGGTGGAGCGTTCGCGTCAGGCGGGGCAGACTGTGGTCGCGTCGAACGCGGCCGGGGCCTTCTTCGCGACATCCGGGGCAGAAGGCCTGATTTTGTGCGTGTCCAGCGACCCGAACTCATACTCGCGGTCGCTGGCCGGCATGAAACCCCCGCAGACGCTGGCGTGGGTTCCGGGCTCGTCGGGTCTCCTCGGGGGCACGGGCCGGGTGCTCAGCGTGTGGGAGGCATTGCAGTGGTCCCTGAGCGAGCGGCTCATCGGGCACCGCGCCGACATCCGAGCGATCGCCGCGTCGCCCGACACCCGAACGGCCGTCAGCGTTGATGAGCGCGGAGTCGTGCTGAGGTGGTGCCTCAAGCCGGTAACGCTGCCGCTGAGCCCCGAGTTTCAAGCCGCAACGACCGGTGCCACCGTCTCGGCACGCCGGGACGTCAAGGCCATTTCTACGGCCCAGCTTCTCGTCCGATTGTCCCCGGACGATGCTTCCGTGCTCGAAGTACAACGCGAGGGGAGCGACGCGCGGGTCTCGCTTCAACTCGCCGGGCCCGTGAGCGCGCTGGCCGTGCTCGAGTCAGATCGCCTCGTCTTCGCCTTTGTTCCCGGGATCGGTGTGCACGTGCTCCGAGACCGGTCGCACGCCTCCCATCCCGGGCTGGACGCCAGTCTCGTGCTCGACGATGCGCCGCTGAACACGGACGAGTTGATCATCGATGGTGACTGCCTCGTGGCGCGGAGCCGCGGCGTCGAGGTCAAGCGATGGAGAACCGGGCCGCAGGCTGCCGCGCCTATCCCGCCCGTTCACGAGCTCATCGCGGCAGACGCCCCACCCCTCGACAACTTCGGCAACGCGGTTCGTTCGGACGGCGCACGCCTGATCGTCGGCTCTCCGGGGGCCGACGGCGCAGGGGGGTTCGATGTCGGCAGCGCGCACGTGTTCCGTCGTCACCCCCATCGGGGCTGGATTCAAGAGTGCGAGCTGATGCCATCTCGTGCCGAGCCCTTCTCGCAGGCTGGCAGGTCAGTCGCGATCGATGGCGAATGGGCGGCGGTGGGATGGCCGGCTCCCTATGAAGGCAGAACGGCCCGCAGCGGGGTGACGCTCTTCCGGTTCAATCGCGGATGCTGGATGGAGTCTCAGACGCTCTACCCGCCGGCCGGGCACGCATTCTCACACTTTGGCGGCAGCATCGCGATGCACGGCGGAGTGCTCGCGGTGTGCTCTTGGACAACGTGGGACGGTTCGACGGAGGCCCGGCCTGTCGTGGTCTACGCGCTGCGCGAAGGGCAGTGGCAGCTTCTCGATCAGGCGCAACCTCCCAAGCCGCTCGCCCCGTCGGCATTCGGGTACAGCGCGGACGTCTGGCACGACCAACTCGTGGTCTCGGAGCGTCTCGCGCCATCCGGTGGCAAAGCCAGTGTCGGACGAGTCCACGTGTACACCATTGATGAAAGCTCGGTCACTTGGCGACAGACCCTCGAACCCCCAGAAGCGGCCGAGGGAATGCAGTTCGGGTTCGGTGTTTCGTTGCGCGACGACCGGCTCGCCGTTGGCGCTCCCACCATCGCTTCAGGCAACGGCTTGGGCTCCGGAAAGGCGTACCTGTACGCGAAGCAAGCGAACGGGGAGTGGGCGTTTGACCGAGTACTCGAAGCCCCTCCAAGCGCTGCGGCCAACAACATGGGGTGCTGGGTAGCGGTTGGTGAAGACGTGGTCGCCGTCTCTTCGCACGATTCAACGGTCAACGGACAGGACCAGCACGGGATGTTCGCGGTGTTCCCGTTGACAGGTGAGGCATTGCCCAGAATGGTGTTGCCGCGGGAGCCACTTCACGCCGGCGTCCACTTCGGTGCCAACGTCACCTGGCTGGGAGACGGCTTCGCGGCGAGCGCTGATACGGACAGCCGATACTTGTCGATTCGGGGCTCGGTGTGGATTGTTCCGAATCCCGGGCCCGGGAAGTAACCGACGCCGCGGATCATGGCCCCACCCCCACTCACCCGATCCGATTCGGCGGCTCCCGCCCCGCGAGAATCGCCCCTGCGTTCTCGCTCACCATCTCCGTCATGATGAGCCGGTACTTGGTCTCCGCGCTCCCGATGTGCGGCGTCAGCACCACGTTGTCCAGCGCGGCCAACTCCCTCCCCACCGCGGGCTCGAACTCGAAGACGTCTAGCCCCGCCGCGTAGATCCGGCCGGACTTCAGCGCCTCCACCAGCGCCGCCTCCTCCACCACCGGCCCCCGCGAGGTGTTGATCAGGATCGCGTTGGACTTCATCAGGCCGAACGTCTTCGTGTTGAAGAGGTGCCGCGTTTCCGGGGTCAGCGGCGTATGAATCGACACCACGTCCGCCTCGGCCAGCCCCTCTTCGAGGGTCACGCGTCGGGCCGCGAGAGGGGCGAGTTCGAAGTCCAAGTGCCGGGCGCGGGCGACATACAGCACCCGCATCCCCCATCCGATCGAGCGGACCGCGGTGGCGTACCCGATGCGCCCAGCGCCCACGATCAGGAGCGTCCGGCCGGTGAGGTCCATCCCCAGGAACTCGGTGATCCCCAGCGGCCCGTGCTCCTTGTACTCCGGAGATCTCGCGAACCGATCGGCGGGGATCAGGCCCCGTGCCGCGGCGAGCAGCAGCGTCCACGCGATGTCCGCGGTTCCTTCGGTCACCGCTCCGGGGGTGTTGGTGACTTTGATCCCACGCTGCCGGCAGGCGGCGAGGTCGATGTTGTCGTACCCGACGGCGTAGTTGCAGACCCCCTTGAGCTGGGGCCCCGCGGCGTCGAGCACCTCCGCATCTATTTTGTTGTAGAACATCGAGACGATCACGGACGCCCCGCGCACGAACTCCAGGAGTTCGGGGCGGGAGAGTTTGTGGCGGTCGCCCTGACGGAGAATCGTGCCTGGAACGGCGATTTGGCCGGGAACCGGGTGCGGTGAAGCGATGACGGGTTGATCCATGCGGTACCGTAGTCCCGTGCTGAAAGTGCTGACCTGGAACATCCTGCACGGAGGCGGGGCGAACCGCATGCCCCGGATCGCGCTGGCGATCATCGAGCGCCAGCCTGACGTCGTCGCGCTCACCGAGTTCCGCTCGACCATCGGCGGCCAGATTCAAGGCGTCCTCGCCGACCACGGTCTGGAATACCAGTTGACGACCACGCTCAGCCGCAGACGCAACGGGATCCTCCTCGCGAGCCGGTACCCGCTCCGACCGACCACCACCGTGGCGCCGGGCGACCTGTGGTCCAACCGCTGGCTGGAGGCGATGATCCCGGATTTCGCGCTGCGGCTGGCAGTCGTGCACGTCCCCGACGACACCCAGCTCAATCGCAAGGCCGAGTACTGGCACCACTTGCTCGCGTACGGCCGGCTCCACGCAAAGACTCGGTGCCTGGTGCTCGGCGACTTCAACACCGGCCGCAGGCTGCAAGACGCTGTCTCGGGTTGCTTCGCCTGCGAAGACCTTCTGGGTGCTTTCTGCACGATGGGGTACCGGGACGCCTTCCGGCTGAAGCACCCCAAAGCGAGAGAATACTCGTGGGTCAGCCCTTTCGGCAGCGGATTCCGGATCGACGGCGCGTACGTGTCGCCGCTGCTGCGCTCGCACGTCGCGGCGGCGGAGTACTCGCACGAGGAACGGATCGGTGGAGCGGACGAACCGCGGGCGTCGGATCACAGCCTGTTTTTGCTGTCGCTTTCTGTCCGGCCGTCCTCGGCGGCGGCTAAAACGCTTCCCCGCGGGCTCTTTTTGGGGGCGGAACCAGAAAATCGCATCGAATCGCGAGGTTTTTGAGGTCAGTTGTACAGAAAACCGAGACGAACCGTCGAAAAGTATTGAAAATCAGCGGCTCGGAGGAGTCCGAGCCCTTGCGGGCGACGGCGCTGACTGGTACAACGCCGTTGGTTCGCAAGGAAAACGCACCTTTTTAAGGAGTACGACGAATGGCGAAGAAGGCTGCTGCAAAGACCGAAGCGAAGACCACCAAGGCCCCGGCGAAGCCCGCGAAGATCACGGCTTCCTCGAAGCTCCGCACCAAGAGCGAGATCTTCAACCTGATCGCGGAGCACAACGGCCTCTCCCGCAAGCAGGTCGCCGGCGTGTTCGACACCATGACCTCGATCATCGGCGTCGACCTCGCCAAGGGCTCGGGCGTGTTCAAGGTCCCGAACCTCCTCAAGATCACCGTCGTCCGCAAGCCCGCCAAGAAGGGCGGCATGCGTCCGAACCCCTTCAAGCCCGGCGAGATGATGGAAGTCAAGCCCAAGCCGGCCCGCAACGTCGTGCGGATCCGCCCGCTGGCCAACCTCAAGGGCATGGTCTAACCAGTCTCTTGGACCGAGCTGGGCCTCGGTCTCAGTCGAACGCAAACCCCCGATTCGTCGGGGGTTTTTCATGCGCGGCACGAGACTCAGACCTTGATCGCGCCCATCCCGACCGCGGCGGTCCAGCCTTCCCCACGCTCGATCATGCTCGCCACCGGGTAGGCGCAGTAGTCCACGCTGAACGCGCCGGCGGGCCGGTGGTTGCCGCTCATCCCCAGTCCGCCGAAGGGGAGTTTGCTGGAAGCCCCCGCGGTGCCGCAGTTCCAGTTGATGCACCCGGCCCGGACGCGGGCCGCGAAGGATTCGGCCTTCGCCTCGTCGCGCGTGAAGACCGCAGCAGCGAGGCCGAACTCGGTCGCGTTGGCCTGGTCGATGGCCGCGTCGAGGGAGTCGACGACGGAGATTCGCAGCAAAGGCCCGAAGACTTCTACGTCCGCGCCCGCGCCCTGCTCCCCGCGTTCAAACCGCCCCACTTCCATCACCCCCGGGGTGATGTACCACCCGTCGAGATCGCCGCCGGGCGCGCCCGCCTCCAGCAGTACCCTGCCGCCCTGTGCGCGAAAGCTCCCCTGCGCGGCGAGCACGGCGTCTCTCGCGGCCTCTGAGACCATCGGCCCCATGAAGACGTTCCCCTCGGGGTCGCCGACGACCAGCTCCCGCGCGCCCGCGACCAGCGTGGCCATCACGCGGTCGGCGACGGCGCGCTGCACGATGAGACGCCGGGTGCACGTGCACCGCTGGCCTGTTGAGATGAACGCGCACCGGAGGCACTCGGCGACGGCCTGCGTGAGGTCCGCGTCGTCGAGGATGACGGCCGCGTTGTTGCCCCCCATCTCGAGCGCGAGGATCCGTCCCGGCCGGTCGAGGTTGGCCTCGATGATCCGGCGCCCCACCGGCCAGGAACCGGTGAAGAGCACTCCGTCGACGCCCTCGCCACCGGCCAGCCGCGACGCCACACCAGCGCCGCCCTGTACCACGTTGATCGCCCCCGGCGGGCCGCCTTCGATGGCGAGCGCTTCGCGGTACAGCTCCGCCAACGCGAGCCCAGTCGCGGGGGCCTTGTCGCTGGGCTTGAAGACCACGGTGTTCCCCATCGCGAGGGCGGGAGCGATGTGCCCGTTGGGAAGGTGGGCCGGGAAGTTGAACGGGCCGATCACCGCCATCACACCGTGGGGATGAAAGCGGGTCCGCGCCCACTTGGTGCCGCCGAGCGAAAACTCGGCCCCCGTCACGCGAGAAAGGGGCGAGCCAGGCGCGGCGTCGAGGGTGATCCCGATCTTCGCCGCGATCAGCCCGGCCTCGGCCTTCGCGTCCCAGGCCGGCTTGCCCGTCTCCTCGCGGATCAGCTTCGCAAGGTCGTCGACGCGGGCCGACGCGAGCTCGGCGACCGCGTGGAGCACGCGGGCGCGGCGATCGAAACCCCAATCACGCCAGGTTGCGGAAGCGCCGCGGGCCGCGAGCAGCGCTCGCTCGATATCCGCGGGGGTCGACTCGTGCCAGGCGAACGCGACCGCCGCGGGGTGCGCGGGATTGCGGGCCTCGACCGCACGCCCGCCGCCGCGCTCGTATTCGCCCGCGATCAACTGCGACTTGAACGGTTGCATGAGACCTCCCGGGTCCGCCGACCGTCACTTCTTCTTTGGCTTGGCCTTGGCTTTGGCCTTGGCCTCGGGCTTCGCGGGCGTGGGCTCCGCGGCCGGGGTCAGCGCTTTGAGCGAGGTCGCGCCGGCGGAGTCGCCGGTGCCCGCTTCAAGCAGGGTGAGCGAGGCCTTTGAGATGCGGATGGTCTTCCCGTCGTACGTGAACGGGCACTCGATCGCGCGGAACTCGCCGTTCTCGTGGAGCACACTGACGATGCCGTAGTCGTCGCAGCGTTCGTCGGTGGCGACGCGGCCCAGCGGCGCGCTCACGGTCCCGCTGACGAGGGGGATCTCATCGGTCGTCGCGTCGAGGTGCGGGCCACCGTCGAATGGATCGACCATGCCACGGAACTTGAAGCCCATGGTCTCGAGAAGCCGGCGCGCGGGAAGGGTCTCGCGAGAGACGACGCCGATCACGTTCTGCACTTCGAGCGGGAAGAGCGTCAGGTAGACGACGTCCTTTGGGAGGAGCTCGTCGATGAACTTGCGGTTGTGCTGGCAGAAACGGTCGGCCTCCGCGAACTTCACAGGGATGAACTTGCGTCCGAAGTGATCCCAGAACGCGTTGTCGCCGTCGTTGTTCACTGGCCCCATCATCTCGGCGAGCATCCGAGCCGCGAACAACTCGCGGAAGCGTCCGACGAAGTGGAAGCGGATGAAGGAGAGCAACCGACCCGGGCGGGCCTTGTGCCCGCGGTGGCTGGGCTGGAGGATCAGCCCGCCGAGCTCGCTCGGTCCGGACTCGTCACCGTACAACTGCGCGACGGTGTGGGTCGTGCCCTGTCCGAGCTGCTCGCTGTGAAAGCGGCGCTTGTCCAGCTTGAGCGACCAGTTGGGGTTCCCGATGCCGCCCTGGTGCGCCCGCACTTGCGACGTGCCCACCGGGCTCGCGGTCTCGATTTCTTCGATCACGAACATGAAGAAGTCTGAGTCGAGGTCCATCGCGGCCATGCCGCCGGCACCGCCGGAGGAACTCGGCTTCCGGCGCGAGAACTCCTCGACCTCGACTCCCGCAGCTCGCTTGAAGCACTTCTCCGAGAGCTGGATCTTCTCCGTCAGCGCCTGCTCGCTCGGTGGCAGATTGATGAAGTACACCATCCGCGCGAGTTTCGCGAGCGTCGGTACATCCTTGACCTTTGCCTGGCGAATGACGAACATGCCCTGCTCCCTGGGTTGGACCATTGTACGGAGTGCATGCCGTGGACGCGCGCGATGCAGCCTCCGCCCCCGCGGACGCTCACCACCCCCACCCGCAAACCGCGGGGGACGCCCGACTTATTCCGGCTTGCCGCCCGCCATGTCGTAGATCCAACCGTCGCCGGCACGGGTCCAGTTGAGGACCTCGCCGGGCTGGAAGAACAGCTTCAGCTCACGCTCCGCGGCCTCGGGGCTATCGGAACCGTGGATCAGGTTGTAGCTGTTGGACACCCCGAAGTCGCCTCGGATCGTGCCGGGGTTGGCCTTGCTGCCGAAGGTCGCGCCCATCATGTTGCGTGCGATCGCGATCGCGCCGATGCCTCGGATCGCCAGGACCAGAACCGGGCTCGAGGTCATGAACCGCACGAGGCCGGGGTAGAACGGCCTGGACTGGTGCGCCTCGTAGTGCGTCGCGGCGAGCTGCTGAGAGATCTGCATCATCTTGCAGCCGACGATCTGAAGACCCTTGTCC
>JBMOHX010000003.1:0-29979 GCA_049317625.1 Phycisphaerales bacterium | reverse complement strand
GTCAACGCCAACGGCACCGTCGTCGTGGGCTACGACAACAACAACCGCCCCACCGGCGGCCGCGTCCGCAGGCCTTGCGTCTGGCGTAGGAACGCCAACAACACCTGGACCCAGACCGTCCTCGATCGGTTCGGCGGCGAGGCCTACTGCGTCAGCGACGACGGCACCTACGTCGGCGGCACCGACAGCACCGGCGCCATGATCCGCTGGCACCTCAACGGCACGACGTGGGATCGCGAGGTCTGCGCCAACGGACAGGACCGGATCCCCAGCTCGATCTCGGGCAACGGGCAGGTGATGGTCGGCGACCAGTTCATCTGGAGCCCGAACATCAACGACGGCGTCGCGATCGACATCCTCGAGTACATGGCGATCCAGGGAACCTACGACCCCGCGTTCGCCATCGGCAACCCCCTCGGCGCAGCCGTTCAGGGCGTGAGCGACGACGGCACCAAGATCCTCGTCCGCGCCGTGGACTCCCGCTCGCTCTGTCTTTCGACCTTCAGCAGCGCGATCATCTCGCTCGACGGAGGAGCCTGCGTTCCCCCGGCGCTGATCTTCCCGCCCGCCTCCGACACCAGCGTCGTCCAGGCTCCCGGATACTACTTTTACGGCGTGATCGTCAACGTCTTCGCTTCAGGCTCCTGGCCGCTCAACTACCAGTGGCAGAAGCTCGACCTCAACGGCCAGTGGGTCGACATGGTCGACGACGTGTACTGCAACACCAACTACGGCGGCGCGGAGTTCGACACCAAGGCCGTCACCACGCCGCAGCTCCGCCTCGGTTTCCTCAGCGACACCTGGCGCGGCCGCTACCGCTGCGTTGTCTCCAACTCCTGCGGCTCCTTCACCAGCCCAGTCGCCCGCATCACCACCTGCCCCGCCGACTACGACACCAGCGGCGGCGTCGACGGCGACGACGTCATCGCGTATTTCGCCGACTGGGACGCCGGCAACAGCGAGGCCGACTTCGACAACAGCGGCGGCGTCGACGGTGACGACATCATCGCCTTCTTCACCAACTGGGACCAGAGCTGCTGATCCGACGCACCCACCAAGCCTCACTCACCTTGGAACACACCATGAATACCGCGCTGCTCACTGCCCTCGCCCTCGCCGCCCCCGCCCTCGCCCAGCCCGTACTCATCGAGGCCCGCATCGGAGGCTCCGACATCTCCGCCGATGGCAACACCATCCTCGGTGGCTACTACAACGCAGAGACCAACCTCCCCGAAATCCTCAAGCTCACCCTCGGCGGCGACATCGTCCGCATCCCCATCGTCCCCCGTGACGGCGGGCTCTCCATGAGCGACGACCTCAGCATCATCGCCTACGCCGGCGGCAACACCGAGAACGTCAACAACGCCCTCAACTCCATCGCCTACACCCAGCCCAACCAGTGGGACACCGTCTCCCTCGCCCGCACATGGTCGCTCGCCACCGGCGACGTCAACCGCGGCATCCACCCCAACGGCCATCGCTGCGACTACATCATCAACACCGCGGCCGACCTCTCGGGCAACGGCCGCTACATCGTCGGCGGCATGTGGACCGGCGGCCTCTGCGGCCCCTTCCGCGCGTACATCAACGACACCCAGACCGGTCAGTTCACCCAGCTCCCCTTCTCCTTCGAAGGCCCGCCCGCCAACACCTTCGCCGACGCCAACCGCGCCAACGCAGTGAACGCCGACGGCACCGTCGTCGTCGGCTACGACAACAACAACCGCCCCACCGGCGGCCGCGTCCGCCGTCCCAGCGTCTGGAAGAAGAACGCCAACAACACCTGGACCCAGACCATCCTCGACCGCTTCGGAGGCGAGGCCTACTGCGTGAGCGCCGACGGCACCTACGTCGGTGGCAACGACAGCACCGGCGTCATGGTCCGCTGGCACTTCAACGGCACAACCTGGGACCGCGAGGCACCCGCGGGCGGCGCCGGTCTGGTCCCCACCAGCATGTCCGCCGACGGCAACTACATGGTGGGCGACATCTTCATCTGGAGCCCTGACATCAACGACGGTGTGGTCATCGGTCTGCTCGACTACGCCGCGAACCTCGGCTCGGTCTTCCCCGACTTCCAAATCTTCAACCCCCTCGGTGCAGCGGTCCACGGCGTGAGCAACGACGGAACCAAGGTCCTCGTGAGCGGCGCTGACCTGCGATCACTCTGTCTCGAGACCTTCACCGGCGCTGTCCTGGACTTCGCGGGCCGCCCCTGCATCCCGGCCTCGATCATCGGCGACCCATCGTCGGACACGAGCGTCGCCCCCGCTCCCGGCTACTACTCCTACGGGATCATCCTCAACATCTTCGCCAGCGGCACCTGGCCCATGAACTACCAGTGGCAGAAGCTCGATCCCGACGGCGGGTGGGTCGACATGGTCGACGACGTGTACTGCAACACCAACTACGGCGGTGCCGACTTCGACACCAAAGCCGTCACCACCCAGCAGCTCCGCATCGGATTCCTCAGCGACACCTGGCGCGGCCGCTACCGCTGCGTGGTCACGAACCCCTGCGGCTCGGTCATCAGCGGCGTCGCCCGCATCACGAGCTGCCCCGCGGACTACGACGCGAGCGGCGGCGTCGACGCCGACGACGTGATCGCGTTCTTCGCCGACTGGGACAACGGCAACGACGAAGCAGACTTCGACAACAGCGGAGGCGTCGACGCCGACGACGTGATCGGCTTCTTCGCGAACTGGGATCAGAACTGCTGATCGGTCGCCCGGAGCGACCCACTCCCCATCACACACAGGCGGCGGCTTCACGGCCGCCGTCTTTCGTTTTTGCGTTACCATGATCCCATGCTCACCCGCGCCGCTCTCACCGCGTTCATGCTCATCGGACCCATCGCCGCCGCGCAGGACGCCGCCGCCCCGCCCGCGACGGTTGAATCAGCGCCCGCTGACCTGCGCGACATCCTCGAACCCATCAGGCTCAAAGCGGGCTTGCCCGCGCTGGCCGGCGTGATCTTCTCCGACCACGCCGTCCTCGCCCGCGGCGTCTGCGGCGTTCGATCCCTCGGCGACCCGACTCCCGCCGAGCTCACCGACCTCTGGCACCTGGGCTCCTGCTCCAAGGCCATGACCGCCACGCTCATCGCCACGATGGTCGATCGGGGCGAACTCTCGTGGGATGACAAGCTCCCGGACTTGCTGCCCGAGTTCGCCACAGAGATCGACGCCGGGTACTCGGAGGTGCCGCTCCGGCAGCTCTTGACCATGACCGCGGGGGTGCCGACAGACCTGAGCCCGGACGGGCTGTGGGATCGGCTCTGGAAACACAAGGGCACCCCAACATCGGCCCGCGCTGTGCTCACACGCTCGGTACTCGCCAAACCGCCCGTCCACACGCCCGGCAGCAAGTCTCTGTACAGCAACGCTTCGTTCGCCATCGCCGGGCACATCGCCGAAGTCCGCGCGGGAGTCGCGTTCGAGCAGCTCATCACGGACCGACTCTTCACCCCGCTGGGCATCACCACCGCTGGCTTCGGCGCGCCGGGAGCCGCGGGCCGCGTCGACCAACCGCGCGGCCACGACTCTCACGACAAACCAAAGAGCCCGGGCCCCGAATCAGACAATCCGGAGGCGATCACGCCCGCCGGCCGCGTGCACATGTCGATGGATGATTGGGCGAAGTTCCTGATGCTCCACCTGCGCGAGAGCGACGTCCCCCCGGTCTCCACCAAGAGCATGGCCGAGCTCCACCGCCCCTCGCTCAACTCCTACGCGATGGGTTGGGCCGTCGCGGAACGCCCGTGGGGCGGCACGGTGCTCACCCACTCGGGCAGCAACACCATGTGGTTCTGCGTCACTTGGCTGAGCCCGGGCAAGAAGTTCGGCGTCGCCGTCGCGACCAACACCGCGTCGCACGATGCGCCCAAGGCCGCGGACGAAGCCGCGTGGGCCCTGATCCGGCAACACATCGAGGGCGCACGGGCGAAGTAGCTCGCGATTCCCGGCGCGTATCCTTGTCGACATGCCCGAGAGCCCGTATCCAGAATCCGCTGCCGCGGGCCCAGTGCTGGCCGTCGCCGCGCTCGGGCGTGGGATCCTCCTCACGGTCGCGGGATTCGGGAGGTTCGTCCGATTCAGCGGGGCGACAGTGCTGGGTATCCGCGGGGTCAGGACCTGGATCCGGCACGGACGGCTCGCGAAGCAGCTCTTCTTCGTCGGCACGATGTCGGCGCCGGTGGTCGCGCTCACCGGCGCGTTCATCGGGATGATCCTCGCGCTGGAGGGGTTCCGGCAGTTCGAGGCGATCGGGCAGGAGAACAGGCTGGGCGGGATCATCAACCTCTCGATGGTCAAGCAGCTCGGCCCGGTGCTCGCCGCGGTGATGCTCGCGGGCCGGGTTGGGTGTTCGCTCACGGCGGAGCTTGGGTCGATGCGTGTGACCGAGCAGCTCGACGCGATGCGTGCGCTGGGCTCCGACCCGATCCGTGTGCTCGTGGTGCCGCGCTTTCTCGCGTGCGTGCTGATGATCCCGCCGCTGACGGTGATCTCAAACCTGTGCGGGGTCGCCGGCGGGTGGCTCGTCACGACGCGGTTCTACACCGCGGACCCCGAGTTGTACATGCGGTTCAGCGCGCAGTTCGTGACCTGGTTCGACATCGCGAGCGGCCTGCTGAAGTCCACGTGCTTCGGCGCGGGGATCGGTTTGATCGCGTGCTACAAGGGCTTCACGTGCAAGCCCGGCGCTGAAGGGGTTGGCCGCGCCACCACAGAGAGCTTCGTCATGAGCTTCATCAGCATCATCCTCATGAGCGTCGCGCTCGTGAAGCTGCTCAACGACATCGACTACTGGCTCTACAGCGGCGTGCAGAGCGTCTTCCGGTAAACCCGATCGGTTGACCGTTCAGTTCCAGCTGCCCTCGCCCGCAACCCGCTTCTTCGGAGCGATCGCGAACGCGATACCGAAAGCGAACGCAACGCCGCCGAGCGCGAACACCCGGAGCTCCCAGCCCGGATTCGAGAGGGCGTTCTTCCGGAAGTTGAGCGTCGGTGCCGACCGCGGCATCAGCCGCAGCGCCGCCTCGTACTGCCAGGTCCCGGGCTGCAGCTCGTCCGCCGCGGGGAGCGCGCCGACGCGGTTGCTGGGGTAGTTCCAACGCTCGTGCGCGAAACCGCCTTCTTCCTTGAACTCGTAGAAATCAAAGACCCAGTCCTTCCGCAGCGTCACGGCCCATCCGGCTTCGGTGCCGGGGCGCGGGCACCGCGCGACAAGGATCAGCCTGGGCTTCATCTCGCCCCGCTCGAGCTTGCGGGTGAGCTCGTCGAAGTCCATGCCCGTCGCGTCGGCCATGCGGAAGATCCGCAACCAGTCCGTGTGGGCTTTCAGGTCCGGGAGCTTGACCGGGTTGGCGAGCGTCGCAACGAGAGAGACCTTGTCCCCGTTGTAGTCGACGATCAGCCGTCGGATGCCATCCTGTTCAACGTCGGTGATCTTGACTGGCTTCTCGCGGAACGTGAACGACGCGGAGTCGAAGGGCGCGAACGCGTAGAGCTTGCGGTCCGCCTGTTCGTTGAACCGCGAGACCCGGTCTGTGAGCGAGGCTCCCGAGATCGCCATGCTCGCAGCGCCCGTCGCGGCGAAGAGCACGGCGATGAGTCGGGAACGGTTCACGGGGTCTCAGTGCCCCCCGGCCGGAGCCGCGGCGGGGGCATCGTGCCCGTGCGCTTCGTCGTGACGCTCGCCGGGAGCGGTGTCGGTCGCGCCGCTGACACCCGAGCGCGGGCGGCTGCGGTTGTGGTCGGAGCCCTCATGCCCGTGCCCGTGTGCGTGCCCGTGGCTGTGGGAGTGGGCATGGGTTTCCATCGCGACCAAGTCGGCCTTCATCGCGGCCTCGCTATCGGCGGGGGCTTCTTCGGAGGCGAGGCGCCGCGAGGTCTCCATCACCAGCGAACCCGCGGACGAGCCGAGCTTTGAGGCGGCTGCTTCGAGTTCCTCGACGGCGTGGCGGCGAGCGCCCTCGACGGGCCGCTTCATGAGCATGGTCTCGCGGAGATCGGCGGCCGCGTGGGCGACGACTTCAGAGGCGTGCACCGCGTCCTTCGCGGCGTCACCGGTCAGGAACTCCGCACGGGCGGCGAGTTCGTGCGCGTAGCCGTCGATCTGCCGGGCGACGAGGCGCGTCTCGACATAGACCGGTGCCGTGAAGAACGTGGTCTGGAAGCGGTCGCGGGCGGACTTGACCGGCGTCGTCGTGCCGCCGGGGACCACCGGGCCCGACTTCCACGGCGTCACGCGGTCGCGCGTGAGCAGGTCCATCGAGGTGAAGCCGATGAAGATCACCACGGCGAAGTAGCAGAAGGCCATGGCCAGGGTGTTGAGGGGGTTGTCGTAGCGAAGCTGCATGAAGAAGGCCATGACGAACGCGGCCTTGACGCCCGCGATGGCCATGACGATGACGATGTTGACCCACGCGGGGAAGGCGAAGTCGAACTCGCCCTGGAACCAGAGTTCGGCCTGCGCCTGCCCCACCGTCAGCACGGTGAGGATGAGGAGCAGGACGAGCACCGAGCGCAGGATGAGCGGACCGACGATCTTGTGACCGTGGCCGCCGTGGCCGTGATCATCCGCGTGTGAGTGATTGTGGGATTCGGTGTGGGCGTGCGCCATGTGGTCGGTCTCGCGTGGGTCGCGGGTCAATCAGCGGAAGTGCGGATCAGTGGATGAGGTACAGCAGGGGGAAGAGGAAGATCCAGATGAGGTCGACAAGGTGCCAGTACAGACCGGCGACTTCGGCGCCCGTGTAGTAGGTCGGGCCGTAGGTGCCCTTGAGGCTCTTCATGTACACGCGGAGGATCAGGATCATGCCGATCACCACGTGCAGCGCGTGCAGGGAAGTGCCGCAGTAGTACACGCTCCACCAGAGGGGCATGTGCGTATCGGTGGCGAAGGGATAGTCAAAGAGCGAGCCGGGCCGCTTGCCCATGCTCCACTTCGGGATGTACTCGAAGAACAGCTTGATGCCGATGAACAGCGCGCCACAGACGAAGGTGAAGAGAAGGTTCCAGCGGGCCCGCGCCTGCTGGTTCGTCTGGAAGCAGTAGATCGAGCACGCGATGGTGTAGCTCGAGAGGAGGAGCACGATCGTGTTCAGACCTCCCCACCGCCAGTCGAGACTGGAGGAGCCCTCGGCCCACGCCGCGGGGTACATCGCGCGGAACAGGGCGTAGGCGCAGAAGATCCCCGCGAAGAGCAGGACTTCGGTGGTGAGGAAGAGCCAGAAGCCCAGCTTCAGCCCGTCGAACTCCTCCGCCTGGTTGCGCCAGTGATGGCCGTGGACGTAGCGTGCCCAGAGGGGCTTGCTCCCCCCGTCGCCCGCGATGTGATTGTGCGTGTCGATCGTGCTCATGTCTGGGATGCTCTCGCGAAGGGTGGCTCAGGAGTTGGGCTTCTGCGGGGACTGAAGCGGACGGCGGGGCGAGTGAAGGGCCGGCGCGGCTCCTCCGGGGAGCGGCGCGGGGCGCGGGTAGTCGTCGGGCTTGCAGTGCGGGGGAACAACGTCGTCGTAGTCGTACGGCCCGTGGGTCACGATCGGCTCGTGCGCGAAGTTGTGCGTCTCGGGAGGGCTCGTGGCGAGCCATTCCAGGGTGAGACCGCCATACGGGTTCGGTCCGGCCTTCTTGCCGGCCACGAGCGAGTACGCGAAGTTCAGCGCGTGCATGATGAAACCAATCAGCAGACCGAACGACCCCATCGTCGAGATGTGGTGCAGGATGCCGAACCAACCGACATCCGGGTACGACGCGTACCGGCGGGGCATGCCCTGCGAGCCCAGGATGAACTGGGAACCGAAGGTGATGTTGAACGAGATGAAGACGATCGTCGCGGCGATCATGCCCACACGCTCGTTGTACGCCTTGCCGAACATCTTGCTCCACCAGTGGTGGATGCCCGCCATGAACGCGATGATCGTGCCGCCCATCATGACGTAGTGGAAGTGGGCCACGACGAAGTAGCTGTCGTGCAGGTGGACGTCGGTCGCGAGAGTGCCCAGCGGGAGACCGGTCAACCCGCCGATCGAGAACAGGAAGAGGAAGTACAGCGTGTACAGCATCGGCGTGTTGAAGTGGATGTTGCCCCGGTACAGGGTCATGATCCAGTTGAACACTTTCACCGCCGTGGGGATGGCGACCAGGAAGGTGAGCGCCGAGAAGACCGTGCTCGCGAGCTCGCTCATGCTCGTGAACATGTGGTGGCCCCAGACGATGAACGAAACCCCCGCGATGCCGAGGCTCGCGAAGGCGACCGCGCGGTAGCCGAAGATCTGCTTGCGCGAGTGCACGGCGATGGTCTCATTGATGATCGCCATGCCCGGGAGGATCATCACGTACACCACCGGGTGGCTGTAGAACCAGAAGAAGTGCTGGAAGAGCACCGGGTCGCCGCCCAGCGAGGGATCGAAGATCCCGATCTTGAAGACCCGCTCCATCGTCAGAAGCAGAAGGGTGATGCCGATGACCGGGGTCGCGAGGACCTGGATGATCGCCGCGGAGTAGACACCCCACACAAAGAGCGGCATGTCGAACCAGCCCATGCCCGGTGCGCGGAGCTTGTGAACGGTCACCACGAAGTTCAGCCCGGTGAGGATCGAGCTGAACCCGAGGATGAACGCGCCCAGGACCATCAGCACCACGCGGTTGTTCGCCTCGGGGTCTGTCATCGTCGAGTAGGGCGTGTAGAACGTCCAACCCGTGTCGACGCCGCCCAGCAGGATCGACCCGACCGCGAACATCGAACCGAAGACGTAGATGTACCACGAGAGCAGGTTGAGCTTGGGGAACGCAACGTCCTTGGCGCCGATCATCAGCGGCAGGAGGAAGTTGCCGAGCGACGCGGGCACGCTGGGCACGATGACCATGAACACCATGATCGCCCCGTGCAGGGTGAAGATACGGTTGTAGAGGTCGTTGCCGTCCTTGATGTTGTCCGCGTCGCCGGGGAGCGCGCCGACGCTCCGGGCGAGATCGCCGAGGAACTGGCCCTCGACGACCGACTTGGATTCCATCTTCGGCTTACCGACCGCGTCGAGAACGGGCTTGCCGGACGCGTCGAGAACCTGCACCTGCGTAGTTTGCGTACGCGTCGGGTGGAGGAGCTCCACGCGCACCGCGATCGCCGCCATCCCGCCGATGAAGAACATCGTCAGGATCGCGAACAGGTACATCACGCCGATCTTCTTGTGATCGACGGTGGTCATCCAGTCCCAGATGGTCGCGATGGGGCCGCCCGCGGACTGCAGGTAGCTCCTGTGGTGACCGTGCGCGTGATCGTGTGAGCTTGACATACGAATCTCCGAACCAGCTTTCCGTTCTCGACCCCGGCGGGCGGGGCCTGTTCGAATCGTTCCCGACTGTTTACTACTTCGCCGCGGGGGCTTCCTTCGACGCCGGGGCGTCCTTCGCCGCCGGGGCATCGCTGAGGGTCTTGATGTAGGTGAAAATGGCGTTGAGCTTCTCGTCGCTCAGCTGACCCGGTCCGTAGGGGCTCATGTTGTTGCCCTTGCCCGCCACGACCCGCTTCGCGGGCTGACGGACCGACTCCCAGATGTAGTCCTTGAAGGCGACCTCGTCGGCCTTGTCCGCCGCGGTCAGCTTGCTTCCGTCCTGGAAAACCGAATCACGGTCACGCAAACCCTTCCACGTCGGCCCGATGCCGTCCTTGCCGTTGTTCGAGTGGCACGACGAGCAGAGTCCCTTGTAGAGACGCTCGCCCCACTTCACAAGGTCGTCGGGGGTGCCGGCGTACTCCAGCCACTTCTCGTACACGTCCTTGGGCACCACGCGGAGCACCGCGGCCATTTCGCTGTGCTCGGTGCCGCAGTACTCGGCGCAGAAGACCATGTGGTCCGTGTAGCGGGCCCCGTTCAGGAAGGCCCGCTTGGGGTCCGTCGAGTTCAGTTCCTTCCCCGCCGCCGGGGTCTGGGCCTTGCCCGTCCGCACCCACACCTGCGTGTAGCGGTTCGGAAGCAGGTCCGCCTTGATCCGGTAGTCGGGGATCCAGAACGCGTGCATCACGTCCGAGCTGTTCATGCGGAACCGGACGTTGGATTCCTCCGGCACGTAGAACACCGGCACCGGCCGCGATCCGATCGTCGTGTCCTCGTTGGTCTCGGCCCCGTTGGGATAGACCAGCTGCCAGCTCCACCGGAACCCGGTCAGGTTCAGCTCGATGGCGTTGCCGGGGGGGGCGACCTTGTCGATGTACGACCAGAATCCCTTGAAGAAAATCACCACGAGCATGATCGTCGGGATGATCGTCCACGCGATTTCGAGCGGGGTGTTGTGCGCGCTGCTCCGCTGGGGCGTTGCGCCCTTGCGAGCCCGGTAGCGGAAAACAAAGTACACAACGATCGCCATCAGGAAGACAAACCAGGCGACACAGAACCACCACAGGAACATGAACATGTCGTCGGATTCACGACCGATGTCGCTCGCGGCGTAGCCGCGGAGCCAAACGTCGCGCCAGAAGTCCTTCGTCGCGCCCTCCCCGAGGGTATTGACCCGGCTCAGGCCCACCGCCAACTGTGCCAACGCTGCATTCATGACGCCAATCCTGTCGAGTTGGGAACTGGAGTTCGGAGGGCGGTCGACGCCGCGGCTTCGAGCCGCGCCCGACTGCGCTTCCGGGTTTGGTCACGGAACATGAGAAGACCGATCCCCACGCCCACCACCGCGACCGTGATCGCGCCGGCGACCTGCATCAACCTGAAAATCTGCACCGTGTACCGGCCCGTCTTCGGGTCGAGCATGTAGCAGAACGACATCAAACGGTCTCCGATCGACGGCCTGATGGTCCCTTCGGAAGCCGCGATCAGCGAGAGCTTCACGTCCCGCGGGTCGATGTCGAACCCGTGGATGTACCGCGTGATCTTCCCGGTCGGCGAAACGATGTAGGTCGCCACCGGGTGGTTGTACTCACCGGTGTCCAACTGCCGGTACTTGAACCCCAGCGCCTTCGCGAGCGCCGCGGAAGACGCGGCCTCTCCCGTGTGCAACTTCCACGAATCCCGCAGCTTCTTCGCCAGCTCCGGCGCGGGCGAGTTCGCGTACATCGCGTAATACATCTCGCGCTTCGCCGCGGCGAGCTCGGGGCCTTCCTTCGGGTCGAACGAGAACCAGAGCACCCGATAGTCGTCGCCCAGAGAGAGGTCCATCTTCGCGAAACACTCGGTCTGCTTCTGCATCACCACGTCGCACACCAGCGGGCAGTCGTAGTAGACCATCGCCAGCACGGCGGGCTTGTCGCCCTTGAAGTAATCGCCGAGCTTCACGGGCTTCCCGTCGGAGTCTGTGAACGTGATGTCGGACGGGAGCATCGATCCCAGGTGTTCGTCGACCTGCAGCCCGTCGATCTCGGGCGGCAGCCCGGGCTCGGGGGGTCGCTGCAGGCGTGGGTTTCGTTCCGGCTTCACGGCGTCGGTCTGTTCGCCGGCCGGAGCGGGCTGCGCATCCTGGGCCTGGCTCGGCGGGACGATCGCGAGCAGCAGCCCGGCGGCGATTGCCCGCCGCCATGCCGCCCATGTGTCGCGAATCGTTCCCATCGTGTGCTCCGCCGCTCCTTCTGAGTGTCGCAGGGTTACTTGCCGTACGTTCCGAGAACTTTCCCGTACGCCTGATCCATCGCGCCGCCCGAGGTCAGCTTGCCGTCCTTGATCCCCAGCGTTTCATCCGCGGCAGCCTTGGCGGCGTTGGACTCCGCGCTCAGCAGGATCTCGTATCCAGGGACGGGAGTGCCGTCGGCCTTCATGATCTGGCCTGACCGGAGCCGCGCGACGTAGCTGTCGAAGTAGGCGAAGAGGCTCGCGATCACCACCGCGAGAAAGACGATCGTGGCGAGGAACCACTTGAAGAGCGTGACGGTGTTCACGACGTGCGCGTGCTCGGCCTGCGGAACCTCCGCGATCTCGTGGCTGAACCAGTTGTCGTGTGAGTGGTCTTGAGAGCTCATGTGTTGCTCCGGATGAGTTCGCGTCAGACGTAGTTGCGGTGCTCAAGGGATTCGCTGATTCTGGGATCGTTCAGGGCCACCAGCGGCACCGACGCGATCCTGCGGAGGAGGTACCCGCCGAAGACCAGGCACACCCCCACGAAAACGATGACGTCGATCCACACCGGACCAACCCCGTGGATGCCGGGGTTGTGGGCGTCAACCATCGGTCGGATCGCGAAGAACAGGTCCAGCCCGTGAACGGCCAGCGCGAACACGGCCATCACGGACATGAAGGTGAAGCTCTTCTTGCCGACGCGCGAGACCAGCAGCAGGAAGGGAACGATGAAGTGGCCGGCGATGAGGATCATGCGGACCACGTCCCAGTCGCCCTGCTTCCGGAAGATGTAGAAGGCGGTTTCCTCGGGGATGTTGCTGTACCAGATCAGGAAGTACTGGCTGAACGAGATGTACGCCCAGAAGACCGTGAAGCTGAAGAGCAGCTTGCCCAGGTCGTGGAAGTGCTCGCTGGTCACGCACCCCTTGAGCTTGCCGGCCGCGAGCAGCCGGGCGAGGATCAGCGAAACCAATGCGATCGAGCTGAACGCCGCGGCGGCGAAGTACCAGACGCCCCACATCGTGCTGAAGAACCGGTAGTCGAGGGACATCAGCCAGTCGAAGGAAGCGAAGGCGGTGGTGAGGGCGAAGACGAGCATGCCCCAGGCGCTGGTGGTGCGGGCCTCGGCGGTCAGCCAGCGGTCGCCGGTCTGGTCCTGCCGCAGGCTCAGGCCGACCATGCGGCGCGAGATGAACGTCCAGAACACCCCGTAGAACGCGGCCCGGGCGAAGAAGAATACCGGGAAGACGAAGTGCTTCACGGGCTCGTGGGTCGCGTGATCGATCACCGACCGCGGGCCGAAGAAGTACCCGGCCTTCTCGAAGAGAAGCGGGTCGCCGTAGTTGGCCGGGTTCATCCACTGAAAGATCACGCCGTGCTGCAACGTCTCGATCACGAGCGTCGGGACAATCAGCAGAAAGGCGTACGGGAGGAACGACATGATGTTCTCGGCCTGCCGCCGGATCGTGGCGGACCAACCCGCGTTCAGCAGGTTCCAGATCAGCACGAAGAAGGTCGCGCCCAGGCAGATCGCCAGGATCGCCATCGTCGCCACGTGGTACGCGGCCAAACCGTGGGCGAGCCCGCCCTCGGTGCCCTTCGCGACAACAACGCCCGCGATGATCGCGGCAGCTCCGGCCCCCATCATCGGGAGCGAGAATCCGGCTCCGCCGGACAGGTTGATGTTGTCGTGGGAGAGCTGGGCGGCGCTCGGCGCGGCACCGGCATGCCCGTGCCCGGAATGGGCGGCGGCGTGACTCATGGCTCACCTCCCGCCGGGGTCGCGGCGGTCTGTTGGGTTGGCTGCGTCGCGGGCTGGGCGGCGCCGGTTGCGCCGGGTCGCGAAGCCTGAATGGCGCGGATGTACGCGACGACCGACCAAGCGTCGTGCTCGGTGAGCGCGTGTCCGTAGGCGGGCATCGTGCGCACACCGTTCATGATCACGAAGAAGAGGTACCCGTCGCGACCGGTCTCGAGCTTCGCGTCTTTGTACTTGGGATCGTGGTAGCTGGGGACCGGGGCGCTCCATTGCACGCCGACCGTGCCCTTGCCGTCGCCGAGGTACCCGTGGCACACTGAGCAGTTGATCTCGTACTTCTTGCGGCCATGCTCGAGGAGGGCCCGGTCGATGGCGATGGGGATGCGCTCGACGTAGGTCCCCTCGTCGGTCATCCCGGTGTACATCCCCTGATTCTCGCGGAGGAGATCAAGCCGGGTCTGCATCCACGTCGATGCCCACGAGTCTTCGGGACGCGCGGCGTCGCGCACCCACGACACCCGGCCGAAGGGCACGGTCTCGGCGACCGGGGCCCGCATCATGCGACCGTCGGCGAAGAAACCGGATCCGCCCTGGTTCTTCCACTTCGGCTGGTCGTCCATGTCCGGGAAGAACTGGCGCGGCGGTTTGGTTGACCGGGTGTCGCGACACCCACTGGTAAAGGCCACCGAGCCCGCTGCCGCGAGGGTCGCGAGGGTCAGAGCCGTGATGGATTGAGTCTTTCTCATGGAGTTCACCGTCGCAGGCCCGGCCCCTTTATTCTTCGACGAGTTCGATCACCCTGGCGCCCGCCCGTTCGAGCAGAGCCCGCGTCTTGTCCGGATCGAAGTTCGGGTCGCTCGCTTCGATCGCCACGAAGAACTTGTCCTGGCTGGAACGCAGGAACCCGGTTTTCTTGAGGAGCGGGTGGTGCCAGCGCGGCAGTCCGTTCATCGCGAGCATCCCGAACAACGCCGTAAACGCTGAGAGGAGAATGCCCAGCTCGAAAACGATCGGCACGAAGGGCTCCCAGCCGCCGTTGAGCAGGTGCCCCCACGGCTTGCCCTGCACGACCATCTTGTAGTCGTGCGACATCCACCACTGCATCAGATATCCGAGCGTCGCACCCGTGAACCCGCCGCACGCCACCAGCACCGGCAGGATGGTCCGCTTGATCCCCATCGCGTCTTCCATCCCGTGGATCGGGAAGGGAGTGTGCGTGTCCCAGTTGCGGTACCCCGCGTCGCGGACCATCTCCGCGGCGTGGTAGAGGTCGGCCGGGGTGTCGAACTCGGCCATGATCCCGTAGATCGGCTCGTTGTTCTCGGTGACGTAGAGCTTGCCTGAAGCGCTCATCAGTGGGCCCCCTTCACTTGGCCGTGCGCGCCGGCGTGGCCGTGATCGTCATGGGAGTGCGGGCTGGCCTCGGGCATGACGGCCTTGATCTCCGCGATCGGGAAGGCCGGGAGGAACCGCAGGAAGAGCAGGAAGAGCGTGAGGAAGACACCGCAGCTTCCCACGAAGATGCCGATGTCGACCGCTGTCGGGTGGAACATGTGCCACTCGCCGGGCAGGAACGCCCGGTGGAGCGAGGTCGCGATGATCACGAACCGCTCGAACCACATGCCGATGGTCACGAAGATGCAGACGATGAAGATCACGACCGGGTTGGTCCGCATCGACTTGGACCAGAAGACCTGCGGGCTGATGACGTTGCAGGTGATCATCGACCAGTAGGCCCACCAGTACGGGGCGCTGCGCTCCAGGCCGAGCACATCCGCCAGCGCGGGGGGCATCAGTCGGTTGTAGAGGAAGACCTCGGCCTCGTACTTGTTGCCCGAGTACCACGCGATGAAGAACTCCATCGCGTATGCGAAGCCGACCATCATGCCCGTCGCGAGCAGAATCGACGCCATGTTCTCGAGGTGACGCAGGGTCACCAGGTCCTTCATGTGCGGGTACAGCTCGCGAGCGGGGATCAGCAGCAGCAGCACCATCGCGAACCCGCCGAAGATCGCGCCCGCCACGAAGTACGGCGGGAAGATCGTCGTGTGCCACCCGGGCAGCACGCTGGTCGCGAAGTCGAAGGACACGATCGAGTGCACGCTGAGCACCAGCGGGGTGCTGATGCCCGCGAGCACCAGGTACGCGGCCTCGTACCGGTGCCAGTGCCGGCTGCTGAACCGCCAGCCCAGCGCCAGGAACCCGTAGATCAACGCGCGGATCTGATCCACGCGAACCGGGAAGAACGGCGCCACCACGGGGCCCGTCGCCGAGGCCCGAAGCCGCTGATCGGCCCGGTCACGCAGCGTCGCCAGGTCCGGGATCATGCCCATATACCAGAACAGGAGCGACACCGTGCCGTACGTCGACACCGCGAACACGTCCCACAGCAGCGGGCTTTTGAAGTTCGGCCAGATCGCGTTCGCGTTGGGGATCGGGAACAGGAACCACGCCATCCACTGCCGTCCGATGTGGATGCCCGGGAAGGTCGCGGCACAAATGACCGCGAAAATCGTCATGGCCTCCGCGGCCCGGTTCACCGCCGTGCGCCACTTCTGCTTCAGCAGGCAGAGGATCGCGGAGATCAGCGTGCCGGCGTGGCCGATACCGATCCAGAACACGAAGTTCGTGATGTCCCAGGCCCAGTCCACCTGGTTGTTCAGTCCCCACGTGCCGATGCCGGTCACCACGAGGTACCCGATGAACATGCTGCCAAGCCCCGCGATCGAGGAGACGAGCATGAACATCGGCAGCCACCACTGCGGCGGCCGGTTCTCGACGTACCCGCAGATGATGTCGGTGACGTCCTTGAAGGTCCGGTGGTTGAGCACCAGCGGCGGACGCGTCGCGGGGTCGTAGACCAGCGTGCCGTCGCCGGTTCCCGGCTCGGCTTCGGTCAGCGGCCCCGGCTCGCGGCCCGCCAGCCGGCGTGCGTTGATGTGGTCAGGATCCGAACTCATGCCTTTCCTCCGCTCAGAACCTTGAGGCTCAGGGCGTAGCCCTTGTCACCGGCGCTCCGCGGAGTGCCGTGGAAACTGTGCGCGCCCCCGGCCGGTGCCGCGTGCCCTTCGGAGGGCCCGTGCTCTTGATGCCCGCCGCCGTGCGAGCCCGGCGCGACCTCCCACTCGGCCTTGCGCTCCGCGCTCACCAGCGCCTTGTTGGGGTTCATCACCCGCACCATGTGCGTCGTCCGCGGCCTGGTGTTGAGGTACCCCAGCAGCATGTACGAACGCGCGTTCGAACGCATCTCGGAAACCCGCGAGTCGGTCTTCAGGATGTCCCCGAAGACGATCGCGTCGCTCGGGCAGGCCTGCTGGCACGCGGTCTGGAAGAACCCCTCCGGGACCGTGTGCTTGCCGTCGGCGCCGCGGAGGTCGGCCAGCTTGCACTCGATGCGGGCCGCGTTGATCCGCTGCACGCAGTAGCTGCACTTCTCCATGACGCCGCGCATGCGGACCGAGACGTTGGGGTTCTTGCCCATCCGCTCGATCTCCGCGAGCTTCTCGCGCAGCCGCGGCGGGATGAGGTTCACGTTGATCTTGTTGTGACGGTTCGAGCCGTTCACCCCGCCGGTCTCCGGCACGATCTCGTTGAGCAGTTCCTTGCCCACGTAGTCGCCGTTGAAGGTGTGCTTGCCGTACTCGAAGAAGTTGTACCGACGCACCTTGTACGGGCAGTTGTTGGCGCAGTACCGCGTGCCGATGCAGCGGTTGTACACCATGTAGTTGATGCCCTCGGGGCCGTGCACCGTCGCGTTCACCGGGCACACCGTCTCGCACGGGGCGTTCTCGCAGTGCACGCACGCCACCGGCTGGTGGTACACGTGCTCCGGGTGATCCAGGTTCGCGCCGCCGAAGTACCGGTCGACACGGATCCACGTCATCTCGCGGCCCTTGGCGGTTTCCTTCTTGCCGACCACCGGGATGTTGTTCTCCGCCTGACACGCGATCGTGCACGCGCCGCACCCCGTGCACGAGCTCTGATCGATCGTCATCCCCCACTGCTGCCCGGTCTTGAACTCCGAGCCCGCCACCGGCTCGCCCGCCGACTTGTTGTACGGGTTGTCGTAGATCGACTGGTTCGGGGGTGTGTGGCTGAGATCACCGAGGAGCTCGCCGAGCTTCAGGTCGGCCGCTTTGCCGTAGAACGTCGAACCGCCATGCCCGATCTTGTCCGCGAACTTCTGCCACCGCGGCAGGTCGATCGCACGGACGATCGCCGTGCGGCCTTCCATCGTCCAGTGGTTCTGGGTGCTCGCGATCATGTACGTGCCGGAGGCGACCTTCGGCCGCTCGGCCCGGACGCCTCCCCACTGAGCGACCGAGGTGCGCAGCGGATTGAAGTTGAAACCCACCCCGTCCGCGACCCGCCCGCTCACTTCACGCCCGTAGCCGAGCGTGAGCGCCACGGTGTTGTCGGGCATACCCGGGCAGATCCAGACCGCCGCGGTCACCGTCCGGCCATCGACCGTGAACTCGGCCATCCGCGCCGTCGGGTAGGTGCCCTTGGTGTAGATCATCGAGGGCTCGCGCTCCGAGTACCCCAGCGGCGAGAGGCCCAGCCCCCGAGCCGTCGCCGGGCTCAGCAGAGCCGGGTTGTCCCACACCGTGCGCGTCCCCACTTCCGGAAGCTCGTGCAGCCACGCCGCCTGGGCGAAACGCCCGTCGTGAACGTGACCCAACCGGAAGACCACCTCGGGAGCGTCGGTCGAGGGCGCGGGAGTCAGCTTCAGGCCGGACACCGCGCTCGCGATCGTGTCGTACGCCGCCTTGGGAGTCTGGCCGGCCTTGCCGCTCCCCACCAGCACGCCGTCGTGCAGCGCCCGCTTCCAAGACTTGTCGAAGGCGTCGCCCTCGGCCTTGGTCGCCCGCATCCACGAACGGCGGACAAGCTCGTGCCCCTCGGCCGGCTTGCCCTTGGCCCCCTCGGCCTCCATACCCACCAGCATCGCCAGCAGCTCGACCTCGCTCATCGACTGCCCGTACAACGGCGCGATCAGCGGCTGCGCCGGCGAAATGGTGCCGTCGAGCGCCCGCGCATCGCCCCACGCCTCGAGGTAGTGCGACCCGTTCAGCATCCACGTCGAAGCCGCCGCGGTCTCGCTCTGCCCAACGCTCAAGCACACCGACGTCGCGCGCTCGTACGCCTTGGCGAACCCCGAATCGGCGGGTGCGTCAAAGACGGGGTTGGCGTCCATCACGATGACCGCGGACACCTGACCGGCGGTCATCGCCGCGCCGAGCTCCGTGATGCCACGGGCGCTGTCGTAGGCCTCGGCCTCGGTCATCGGGGCGTAGCTCACCGACTTGCCGATGTTCCCGAGCGCCGCGTTCATCGCGTGGGCAAGGGCATGGACCGCGGCAGGCTGCGATGGCCCGGCCACGATCAGCGACTTGCCACGGTTCACCGTGTCCAGAACATCCTCGGCGCACGCCTCCATCCAGCGACGAACGGTCGGATCCAGCGAGCTGCCCGCGAGAGCACCCGCGGCCCTGCCGGCCACGGCGGCCTGGTTGTCCCCGAGCTTGGTGAGCACGTACGCCGCGAACTCGACGGCGAACGCGGTGATTTGGGACGGGGGCAGTGCCATCCGGTGATCGGCCTGCCCGCCGGTGGTCGTGAGCGTGCTCTCGATGCTGTAGAGCCGGCTCATCGGGTCGTTCGCGTTGAGCACCCGCCTCGTCGCGGCAAACCCGCGGGCGTTGGGGAGCTCGCCCGCGTCCTTGTGCAGGAAGTCGCGGTCGAGCGAGACCACGATCGCGGTCTCCTTCGAGAAGTTCAGCAGCTCACGCATCGGCGACCCGAACGCGAGACGCGAACCCTCGACCGCCGCGGCGTCGTCCGCGGCGTTGTACCACACGACTCTCGCCTCGGGGAAGTGCCCCTTGAACGCACCGACCATGGTCTCGCGGAGCGGGCTCGATGCCTTGCCGATGACCAGCGCGAGGCCCTTGCCCTTGGCCGCCTCGAACTTCGCGAACTCCTTCTTGTGCCAGGAGCGGAAGTCGTCCCACGTCGCCTCGACGTGGCCCCGCACCGGGTTGCGGTAGACGGGGAACTTCAATCGATCAGGGTCGTAAAGGCCCAGCACCGACGCCAAGGCCCACGACGAGCACTTCCCGTTGTTGGTCGGGTGGAGCGGGTTGCCTTCGACCTTGATCGGGCGGCCGTCGACGGACTGAACCAGCAGGCCCTCGGCGCCGCCGTCGGGACGGGGCATGCTCGTGGCGTAGTACATCGTCTCGCCGGCGATCACTTCCTCGGCCTGATGCGTGCCGAACGGGAGGATCTTCTGCTCGGGACGGCGGCAGCCAGGAACCGTCGCCGCCCCCGCAAGGGCCAGCGAAGCACCCATCATCTTCAGGAAATGCCGGCGCGACTCGCCGCCGCCAGATCCGCCCTCGTCCCACCCGGCCCGCTCGAGCTCGGAAGCCCCCGCCGGGAACTCGCGCTCGAGAAAGTCGCGGAACTCCGCGGTGTCCGCGAGCTCCTCGACGCTCCGCCACACCGGGACGCCGCAGGCCTTCTGGAGGGAGCGGGGAGTCGCGGCGAGTTCGGCCCGGCCCGGGCGCTTCTTCTCACCGCTGGTCGTCGAGTGGCATTGGTCTAGGCTCATGACTTTGCGCTCGTGTCCCGGGGCCCTCGCTCGAAGGTCCCCTCATGTTCGTTCAATGCAAGAAAATCGATACTCAACGTAACAATCAATAGTGGCAGGCGCCGCAGCTCTCGGGGGCCTTCACCTGCAGCTGGTTCACCAGCTCATCGCCCTCGCTCAAGCCGGCATCGCCCCGCGCCGCGCGGTCCGCGAGGTGCTGCTTGGCCCACTGCAACTGCGTCACGCGATCGGGCGACACCAGCGCCGCGCCCGGATTCCTGTGGCAGTCCAGGCACCAGCTCATCGACATCGGCTCCGCCTGGTACACCTCGGGCATCGTGTTGATCTCGCCGTGGCACGACACGCACGACACGCCCGCCCGGAGGTGGGCCGCGTGCGGGAAGTTCCTCACGTAGTCCGGCAGCTTGTGCACCCGCGTCCACGCGATCGGCGTGCTCGCCAGAGCCGCCTCACGGATGAACTCGGTCCGCAGCTTGTGCGACTCGGACTCGGCCAGCTTCTGCAGCTTCCCCTCGGCGTGACAGCCGAAGCAGACCGCGACCGTCGGGATGTTCGCCTCGCTCGCCTTCTCGATCTTCGAGTGGCAATACCGGCAGTCCATCCCCAGCTTGCCCGCGTGGATCTGGTGGCTGAACCCCGCCGCCCCCGGCTGGTGAGGCATATACCCCACCTTGAAGAACTTCGGGGTCGCGTAGTACCAGAACCCACCCACCACGCCCACCGCGCCAGCCGCCACGCCAAGCGCAGCGACCGTCGGCAACACGTTCATCCACTTCGGGAAGATCACCGACACTGTCGGGCTCCTCTGCTCGAGTCTCGTGGCCCGCTCGCCCACATTCCCGGCGACCGCGAACCACGCTCCGGTTGTTCGTCCTCACACACACCAAACCCTACCCGCCCGCGAACGGCCCACAGCATAGCGAACTTCCCGCAGGAATTTCTGCCTGATCGGAATTTCTCCTCCGGAAGCGTACCCTGTCAAGGATCAGTTCTCGTCTTACCGTAACTGAGACAACGTCTCAATTACACCTCGCGGAGACCTCCGATCATGGCAGACTCCCTTCAAAAATCCGAACAACCTCGAGTTTCGATCCCCGCCGCGGCCACTTGGGGGGGCTTCTTCGCTTCCAGCCCCCTCTGGCTCGCCTGGTACATCACCCATCTCCCCTGGACCGGCCTCTCCGAAGCACAAGCCCTGCCGATTGTGCTCATCACTTGGTTCGCCGCTCTCGTCGCCGCCGCGCGCCAACTCCCCGGCGTGCCGCTGCCCGCCACGGCCGGTGCCGGGCTCGTTTCCGCGGCGGCCGGCCTCCTCGTGCTCGGCTCGCGCCTGGTCACCCCAGCGGCTTCGGGCGGCCCGGGTGCCGGCGATGCGGTCCCGCAAGCGCCGCTCATCGTCGCAGGGTTCCTCACCTGCGGAGCCCTGCTGGGGCTCGCAGCCGGGGTCTTCGGTCGGGCCCTCAAGCCAAGCCCCACCGCCATCGCGGGAACGCCCGCGGGGATGGCGATCGCGTCGATCATGCTCGCGGCCCCGCTGCTCTTCGCGGGGGGGTTGGTGACGAGCGCCGACGCCGGAATGGCCGTTCCCGACTGGCCCAACACCTTCGGAACGAACATGTTCCTCTACCCCCTAGGCCCGCGCGTCCAGCCCGTCGTAGGCCATGACTACGCGAGCATCTACCTCGAGCACGCCCACCGGCTCTTCGGCGCGCTCGTCGGCCTGTCCACACTGGTGCTGACCATCTGGGTGCTCCGCGCCGAGAAACGCCGCTGGGTCAAGGTCATCACGTGCTCGCTCTTCGCTTTCGTGGTGCTGCAGGGGCTCCTCGGCGGCCAGCGCGTCGTGCTCAACACTCGCTTGCTCGCGATGTTCCACGGGGTTTCCGCTCAGCTGATCCTCGCCGTGCTCGTGCTCATCGCCGCGTCGCTCTCGCCGTCGTTCCGATCGGCCACGGCGCCGCGGGTCGCGAATCACCGGCGCATCCGGGCGCTCACCGGCGCCGCGGTCCACGCCTCCATCCTGCAACTCATCCTCGGTGCCACCTACAGGCACTTCCGCGACGGCCCCGGCGGCGGCCACGCGCTCTGGACCCACGTGGGCTTCTCGCTCGTCGTGCTGACGGTCGGCGTGCTGGGCGCAAGCCTCGCGGCGGGTGCCGATGCGCCCGAAGCGCCGGCACACCCCCTGGTGAGGTCGCTCAGGCGTTCGGGGGCCCTCGCCATCACGCTCGTTGGGATTCAGTTCGGGCTCGGTTGGTTGACGTTGTTCCTCGGCGGCCGTGAGGTCGCCGCACCATCGGTAGGCCAGGCGCTGCTCCGAACCGCCCATCAGGCGAACGGAGCCCTGATGCTGGCCGCATTCACGTTCGCGGCGGTCTACGCGCGACGGCTCTCTTGGCTCAACACGCGATCGGTACCGGGCTGAAGAGACCAAGAGCCCCGAAATCCGATGAATAGACCGTCGCAGGTCGCGTCCCGGTAACAACCGCGCCCGCTTCGGGAACAGACTCGGTTGCAATCCCGCACGACCCATCGAAGTTGAGCACGCGGACAGATTGCGCCACACCGTCGAGGGAACACGCCATGCAGCCCGAATCCCAGTCGAACCGCAAGCCCGCCACCGGCGGCCTGACCCCCATCAAGCCGGCCGACTTCGGGTACGCGGAGGCCCGCCACCTCCTCTGGCGCGCGGGGTTCGGCGGTACACCCGCGCAGATTCAGAAGCTCGTGTCCTGGGGGCCCGAAAGGTCGGTGACCCATCTCCTCGAGGGGACCGGCGGCGAGGGCGAGCCCGCATCTTTCAAGCAGTTCGACCGAGACATCATGCGGCCCCCGAGCGAAGAGGAACGGGCCGCCTACGCCGCGGCCCGCAAAGCGCAGAACGAAGACGCGGTCGCGAAGTTCCGGGCCGAACGCCAGATTCGCGAGCGGCAGGACCGCCAACAGATGGCGGAGATCCAGAAGTGGTGGCTGAAGCGGATGATCGAATCCGCCCGTCCGCTCGAGGAGAAGATGACGCTCTTCTGGCACGGCCTGCTCGCGACGAGCTACCGAACCATCGAGAACTCGTTCCACATGCTCAAGCAGAACGAGTTGTACCGCGCGAACGCGACGGGGAACTTCGGGGAGCTCCTCTTCCAGCTCATCCGCGACCCCGCGATGCTTGCCTACCTGGACAACAACGACAGCCGCAAGGGAAGGGCGAACGAGAACCTCGCGCGGGAGATCATGGAGCTCTTCGCGCTGGGGATCGGGAACTACTCGGAGAAGGACATCAAGGAAGGCGCCCGCGCGCTCACGGGATACACCTTCGTCGACGACGAGTTCGTCTTCCAGAAGAACAACCACGACGCCGGCGAGAAGACGATCCTCGGCAAGAACGGCAACATGGACGGCGACGACTTCGTCCGCGCCATCCTCGCGCAGAAGGCGTGCGCGCAGTACCTGGCCCGGCGCGTGTACGCGTACTTCTGCTCCGACGTTCCCCCCGATGAACGCGGCGGCGAGAAGAACCTGAGCGGCACGCAGCGCGACGCGATCCGCTCGCTCGCGGCCTCGCTCCTGGCAAGCAAGTACGACATCAAGCCGATGCTCGAGAAGCTGTTCCTCAGCGAGCACTTCTACTCGCCCGCGATCATGAACGAACAGATCAAGAGCCCGGTTGTGCTCGTCGTCGGCGCGGTGCGTTCGCTCAACTGCCCGCCCCGCGACCTGTCGATCCTCAACGACGCTTTCGACCTCATGGGCCAGAACCTGTTCTACCCGCCGAGCGTGAAGGGCTGGGAGGGCGGCCGCAGCTGGATCAACACCTCGACGCTCTTCGTCCGCCAGAACATCATGGCCTTCCTGCTCACCGGAAAGAAGCCTCAGGGCTACGACGCCACCGCCGACACGCAGCGATTCGACCCCGTCTCGCTGATCTCCGAGCTCTCAGAGTCGGGCCGTCCTGTCGATCCCGCAACCGTGGTCGAGTACCTCCTCCGCCTGACCCTCGGCCACGCGCCCAGCCACGCGCAGGAACCCCTGCTCGCCTTCCTCAAGTCCACCGGCGACCGCGTCGACCGCGACACCCTGACCGGCCTGCTCCTCCTGATCACCTCGATGCCCGAATACCAGCTCTGCTGACCCACCACTCTGCTGACCCCACACGGAGTTCGACCCATGTCACTCGATCCCACGACTTTCACGCGCCGGCAGTTTCTGGGCCGCGGCATGATGCTGGCCTGAACGGCCGCGACGCTCCCGTCGTTCATCGACTCCACCGCGCTCGCCATGGCGCAGGCGATGGGCGGCCTCTCCAGCCTGCCCGGCGTGCCCGACGACCACGTGCTCGTCGTCGTGCAGCTCGCCGGCGGCAACGACGGCCTCAACACCGTCGTCCCCTTCGGGTTCCCTCAGTACTACCGCGCGCGCCCGGGCATCGGGATTCCCGAGAAGGACGTGCTCAAGCTGAGCAAGGCCGATGGCGTCGGACTCCACCCGCAGATGGCACCGATGCGGGAGATGTACGACAACGGGCTCGTCTCGATCGTGCAGGGGGTCGGGTACCCCAATCCCAACCGCTCCCACTTCAAGTCGATGGACATCTGGCACACCGCCGACACCAGCGCCACCGGCGACGGGTGGATCGGACGCTACTTCGACAGCGAATGCTGCGGCTACGGCAAAGGTGAGAGCGGCACTCCCGACGGCACCGCCGACACGAGCGCGGGCCCGCCCGGCATCGCGCTGGGTCGCAACGCTCCGCTGGCGATGCAAGGCCGACAGATCAAGCCGGTGAGCTTCGAGAGCCCCGACCTGTTCAAGTGGTCCGGCAAGGACATCTACGAATCGCTCGGAGGAGGAGAGGCCAAGGACTCGAACGCCTCGTTCCTCCTGCGCACCGCGCTCGACGCGCAGGTCAGCAGCGACCTCATCCGCAAGGCCGTGGCGGCGCAGTCCCTGGCCACCTACCCCGGCAACGAACTCGGTCAGCAACTCGCCATGGTCGCGAAGATGATCCGGGCCGGCCTGAAAACCCGCGTCTACTACGTCACCCTAGGCGGCTTCGATACCCACGCCGGACAGGGCGGCGCGCAGGGCAACCATGGCCGCCTGCTCAACACCTTCGCGGCGTCCGTCAAAGCGTTCTATGACGACCTCAAGCTCCAGGAGAACGACGCCCGCGTGCTCACGCTCGCGTTCAGCGAGTTTGGACGCCGCGTCAGCCAGAACGCCAGCGGCGGCACCGACCACGGCACCGCGGCTCCGTTGTACCTCTTCGGCCCGATGGTAAAGGCCGGCGTCCACGGCGAACATCCGTCTCTCACCGACCTCGACGACGGCGATCTGAAGTACAAGACCGACTTCCGCGGCGTCTACACCTCGGTCCTCAACGACTGGATGAAGGCTCCCGCGAAGGAGATCCTCGAGGGCTCGTTCCGCGCGGTGCCGGTGATCCGCAAGGCCTAGACCGTCCGCCCTCGTACTCCCGGCAAAATCTGCGCTCTGCCCCACCGCTCACCGCGAATCAGCCGTTGAACTCGCGCCGGAGGCTTCTCGCTCTGGACTCGCTGGACGCGGGATGGCATGATGCCATCTTCAGCCGGCGCGATCCCGCGCTGGCAGCGATGGGGGAACGCCAGTGGCATCATCATCTTCAACTTCCGGGTCCTCGGGCGGGCCGTCTTCCAAAGCAACGGGCAAGAGCGCGGCGGTCGCACCTCCGGGTGGTCCGACCGTCAAACCTTCAGTGCTCGCGTTCCCGGTGTTGGCCATCGTGGTCATTGCCACCCTGCTCTCATTCGCCCAGCCAGCCTCCCGGAATCCCGCGTTCCCCGTGCTCCCGGACGGCGAGCGGGCCGGGCTCTTGGCTCGGGCGTGGCACGTGTTCGCCTACCCAATTGAAAGCAACGCCCTCCTTCGGCTGCCGGCGATCAACCGCCCGCTCGTCGGGCTTTACACCGTCGAAGGCACGCCGCGGGTCTACTTGCTCGGGGAAGGCGGGCTGCTGCTGATGTCCTCCGACAGCGGAGAGACGTGGGAGGACTGGAGGATCCCGATCGGCATGTGGAACAAGCTACGGCAACCGCCGTCGGGGGCCAAGGCCCGAGGAGTCGAAGTTGATCTCCCCGTCGTGTGCAAGCTGGTCGTCCCACTCCCTCAAAGCGGCGTTCCGAACCCCGCGGTCCAAGCGCCACCCAGCCGGAACCCGGCCAACTCGAAACAGCCGGAGAAGTACTCCCCGCCCGAGCGTCGCGAGCTCGGCGACTACCTTCGTGTCGCGGAGGTGGCTCCAGGCAGGTTGTGGCTCGGGAACGGGCGCGACGCGTGGGTCAGGTCCCAGGAAACGGTGTGGACACCGTCCGCTTCAAACGCCGTGCGCGGAACGGCGGCGTGGCTCTCGTCCGTGACGGTCGGTGGTTCTCGACTTTCGATCGTCGCCGGCACCCCGCGGCTGGAACGCGACGGCTTCCCGGCCAGCCGTGAAGTGCAGGACTCGGATCTCAAGCCCGCCCCCGGATTGCGTTACGAACGGTACCCCGCGGGCTGGTACTTCGCGGTCATCGCCGGCTGCTGCTTGCTCATGGCCTGGTCCGGGTGGCGAAGCAGCTCGAACGCATCGAAGCGGGCTCGCACCGGCCAGACCATCCTGATCGACAGTCACGGCACGAGCGATTCGCCACTCCTTCCAGGTGAGCACGACGTGCTGAACCTCGACGCGCGTGCCGAGGCGATGGCGGTATTCCTTCGCAATCCGCGCACCAGCGCCCCGATCACAATCGCCGTGCAGGGCCCATGGGGTTCCGGCAAGAGCTCGTACCTCAATATCTTGAAGGGCAAGCTCGACCATGCCGGCTTCAGCACGGTCGTCTTCAACGCATGGCATCATCAGACGGAGGCGTCGCTGCTGGCCGCATTGCTCCAGCACATCAGGACCGACGGACTGCCCGGCTGGTCCGAATTTCGAGGCCTGATAGGCCCCAGATTCCGATGGCGGCTCCTGTCGTCGCGCTTCGCGGCGAGAGCAACAGCCCACCCGCTGCGTATGGCCGCGTCCGTTCTTCTCGGCAGCTTCAGTATCGGACTCCTCGTATCGGCCCCCCGGGAAGTGGGCACGTGGCTCGCCGACACGGCGGGAGTTGTCGAACCGATTTGGAACGAGTTGACGGGAAAGAAGGTCGTCGCAACCCAAGAGCCGCACGAACAGCCCAGAGCCGTCGGGAGCTCCACCGCGCGGCGCGACACGGCCATCGGTGGGGGCGCGCTCGGTCTCACCGCCCTCTTGACCACGCTCCTCCCCACGCTCCGCGCGATGCGGGCCTTCGGCTTCGATCCTGTCGACACGGTGAAGACCGCAGTCTCGCGCGGCGACGAGAAGCGGACCGCGTCGGCAACCCTCTCTACCGCCTCCCGCACGCAGTTTGCGAAGAAGTTCGGAGAGGTAACCGCGGCGATCGGGCCCGAGAGAAAGATGGTCATCTTCATCGACGATCTCGACAGGTGCGACGCCGAGAGCGTGGTTCAAATGCTCCAGGCGATGAACTATCTCGTCACCGCGGGGCAGTGCGTGATCGTGGCCGCGTTCGACCCCGACTACGTCAAAGCATGCATACGCCTCAAGTACAAGCCTCTCATCGCCGAGCTGAACGCGAAGGACTCGGTGCCGCCACCGGATTTCGCCGCGCACTTCCTCCAGAAACTCATCCAAGTGAATGAGACGGTGCCCCGACTGAACGCGGATCAGACCGTGCGGCTCTTCAAGTACCACCCCAAAGAAGATGCCGCGGGACAGCGCGACAAATCGCGGAAACGCGCCCGGCGACAGATTGCACTCGTGGGGTTCGGCTTGCTCAGTCTATTCGGGGCAGGCTCGCTCATCCGGCTCGCCAGCCACCCGGAAGCAACACCGATTCCTGAGATGCTCGAGGGAGCCGCTCCCGTTGACGACGACGTGGGTGCTTTATCAGCTGCAGAGTCGACGGGCGACGGCCCCCTCGTTGTGCTCAGCGATCCCCCATCGGCATGGCGATGGTGGTACCTGGGCCCCGCGCTGGGGTCGCTGGCGCTGCTGGCGATGGCCCTCGCGTCGTCGCTCGCCGAAGGGCTGCCCGAGCCCGTTCAAGATTCGCCCGAGTTCGAACGGACCGTGAACCGGTACAGTTGCCTACTCACCGCCGCTGGCCGCACGCCGCGCGAGGTCAAACGCCTGCTCAACGGGATGCGTCTCACCGCGGCCAGGCAGTCGATGATCCCGGGCCAGCCGAACATGAGCGTCGAGAACCTGGTCGCGCTCGCGATCCTGCACGACCTGGACTCAACTTGGATGCAACCCCCCTACGTCGACTCCACACGCCTCGACGAGCTCGTCGCGAAACTGGCACCTGTCATGAACCCGCCGTTCGCGGATGACGAACTCCGATGGATCCGCGTGGAGGCGATCAAGTACGCAGAGTTGCACGGCCCCGCGGCTTCAGCCGCACCCGCGCAGACCCCCGTGACAACCGGCCGCCACCCGCCTCCCGCACCGGAATCCAATATCGCGTGATTTCAGCAGGGATCCGCCGGCATCAGCACCCGCCCCCGTCCCACGCGGTGAAGAACGCGATCACGTCATCGCTGTCGACACCGCCGGAACCATCCACATCGGCGCACGCATCGCCCCCGTCCCAGTCGGTAAAGAAGACGATCACGTCGTCGCTGTCGATACCGCCGCTCGCGTCGTAGTCCGCGAAGCAGCCTCCGCTCCAGGGGCACCGCGGCGCGACGACCAAGCTGATGGGCTCGCTCAGGTCCTCGCCGCAGAGGTTCGTCGCGAGGCACGTATAGACGCCGGCATCGGCGGGCTGCGAGCCGGCGATTACCAGGCGCACCGCGTTTGCGCCGCTGACGGTTCCCCCGCCGGCGGCTGCGCCACCGAGACCGTTCGAGACGGGCACATCGTTCCTGAACCACTGCGCCGTGTACGCCGTCGTGCTGACGACGCTCACCTCGAGCGTCGCCGCGAAACCCTGCAGGACCACTGTATTGGACGGGCTCACCCGCGAAGCGCCGGGCGCCGAGCGGACGAAGACCTGCGCCGGCACCGAGAACGTCGACCCGCAGTCGTTGGTGATCTCGCAGACGTAGGCACCCGAGTCGCCGAACTGCGCATCGGAGATCGTGAGCAGGGTGCTGTTCGCGCCGTTGACCCGGCCGCCGTTGACTACCACCGCGCCGTTGCGCCTCCACGTCGCGGTCGTGTAAGACGGCCACGCGAGCGCCGCGCTCAGCGTGATGGAACCGCCGCGGCAGACCTCCACGCCCTCGGGCTGCGTCGCGATGACCGGCAGTGGGCTCCACCTCCCCACGTGCGCGGAGCCGCGGAAGTACCAGTCGATCACGTTCCCGCCGAAGTACACGAGCCCCTCGTGTTCCGCCGCCACCTGCGGGTAGTGTGGCGGCAGCGTGCCGGGCGATTGCCCGCCGAGGCGCGACCACGATGCTCCGTCCCACAATCCCACCCCATCGATGCAGGTCGTGCCGCAGTACTGGAACGTCCCCAACGCTGCGAGGCGGCCGCCGACAGCAGACAACCCCAAGACCTGCCCGGCGCTCCCGCCCATCGCCCCCGCGAGGTCGCGCCACGCCGAGCCGTTCCAACGCGCGATCCCACTCACGGGCGTGCCGCTCGCGTCGGAGAACGACCCGCCGACGTACAACTCGCCGTTGTAGGAGATCATGTCGTTGACATTGCCAGAGACGCCGTTGCTTCCGAGCGATGGCCCGACGTACGCCCAAGCCGATCCCGTCCAGCGTGCGACGTGATTGCGGGCGCCGAAACCTCCCGCGGTCGTGAACCAGCCCCCGATGTACAGCTCGCCGTTGTGCACGGCCACCGCCGCGACGGTGTCGTTCGGTGTCGCTCCGAGTGTTGACCACGTCGAGCCATTGAACGCGGCAACCCGGCCCGTCGCTGCTCCCGAGAGCGAACCACAGACGACGAGCTGGTTGTTCCACACGCACATGTCGGAGACGAAACCCAGAGGCCCGCCCACCGGCACCCACGCCGCGCCAGTCCAGCGCGCG
>JBMOHX010000002.1:0-30825 GCA_049317625.1 Phycisphaerales bacterium | reverse complement strand
CCCGGAGTCCACGGAACCCATCGCCGCGGCCCGGCCAGGGATGAGTTCATTCAGTGTCTGTTCGTCGAACAGGAGATCGAGCAACTTCGAGCCGATTGCCTCATCGTGGGAGTACCCAAAGACCCGCGCCGCCTCCTGATTCCAGCCCGTGACCACACCGTCGGATGTGAGCGTCACCACCGCGTCCATCGCGGTTTCGATCACCTTGCGGAACCGTCCCTCTCCCTGGCGAGCCCGGCGGCTGAGTTGTTCGGCGAGCTGCACCCCGCGCCGGTTCTGGTTGAGCAGCGAGGTCGCGAGCAAACCCGCGAGCACCGCGATCGTGGTCACGGTGATCAGTGGCCCCTTCACGGCGGTGATCCGTTCCCAAGCGGTCGTGCGAGGCAGCCCGAGCGTGACGTCGAGCCTGCCGCCGGCCCATTCCACGGGAGTTGATCGCATTTCAAGATCGATCGTTCGATCGGGGGGCCGACCGGGTTCAGTTCCGTCGGGTGTGACGCTCGGGGCGATTCGAACGGTCGCTCCATCCGGGAGCGGGTGCTCGATAAAGTTCAGGCAACTGGTCTTCAGGACGTCGAGCGAGACCGACGCGATGATCCAGCCCCTGAGCAACTCGCGACGCGCCTCGGGGGTCGTCGGATGTGCTTCCGCATTGAAAACAGGCAGATAGGCGGCGATGCAGCTTTCTCCCTCGGGCGAGGGGTGCTGGTCGCAGGGCGGTCCCACAATGAGCCGGTCCTCGGTGACGCTCCGGATCATCGCATCGCGTGCCGCGGGCTCGTCGCTGCCGACGCAAGCAGTTCCACGATCAGAGGTCGCGAGTCGGAAGGTGAAGTCCTTCGCGGCACCGCCGGAGGATCCACCCGAGCTTGGATCTTTGTGGGTCGACGCCCGCTCGCTGATCTCCAGGTACGCCATGTCCACCAGCTCCGGGTGACCCTCGAAGCCGTGCTCGGGAGCCACCTGCGAGGCCATGAAGACGTCCCATTCGGCCGCGTCAACCGACCGGCTCGCGCAGATCAGCCCCCGCGCGGCGAACGCCCGGCGTTCGACCTGGGAGAGTGTCGAACGCACGCCGTTCGCCATGTCGACCACGAACGAGTTGGTACGCTGTTCAGACTGCGACATCGCGATGTGGTTGCAGACAGCCAGCCCCGCCAATACCGAACCCGCGACAGCGAGCCACACCCCGACGATCGCCCAGCGCGAACGCGAGTTCTCGGCGCCCGTGAGGGTGCCGTCTCGCGACAAGTGAATGTCCGGCGTACGGATCACTGGACGTGATCGTCGTCAACGGAGGCGGGACGCCCCAATCAATGCCATCAGAAGGGCATCGGACGGACTGGCGTTTGTCGCAGTTCGCGCAAGAAAGGCCGAGTTCTTTGGAATCGGACGGGCTTTCCTGGAACCTAGCCGAGCACCAGCGAGCCCCCGCGGTTCCGCACGGAGTTCATGAACGACTGGAGGTTCCGGCCCGGGCACGCGGTCGGCCGCAACTCCTGGTGGGTGTACAGCCGCGACGTGGGCACACGGTAACGCAGCATCTGGCTGCGGACGAACCCGACCAATGAGGAGAGCTGGTCACCCGTCGGAGATTGCCGGTCGAAGTTGCCCAGGACCATCACACCCAGGTTGTGGTCGTTGGTCTTGGCGACGTGCGCGCCTTCCACGGAGATCGGGCGACCTTCCCAAACCCGGCCGGCGGGATCGATGATGTAGTGGTAGCCGATGTCGGCCCACTCCTTGCCTTTCGAGCGGTGGTACTGGCGGATGCCTTCGAGACGACGGGCCACGGTGGACTGCGTCCGCGCCGTGTACACCGCGTCACCCTCGTGATGCACGGTGATCCGTGAGACGCCGTTCATCGGTTTGGTCAAGTTCCAACGGGGCTGGTCCTTCGCCCATGCCGAACGCGGGATCACGCCGACCGGCCGGTTCGTCGGCTGAGGCGTGCTCACTCCGGGCGCGGGGGGCGGTACGTTCGGCTGGGTCGAACCACCGACGTACGCCTCATCCGGCCAAACCGGACCGGGCAACGTTGCAGCCGACTCGGCCCGCGGGGAGCTCTGGCAACCCGCGACGAGCGCAACGCCACCCAGCGCGAGGCCGCGCTTCAGCAGTTCACGACGAAAGAGGAACGATTCTTGGTCCTGCATGGCTTCCGACCTGATGTGCTGGTAAAGCCAGCTTATCGGCGCTCTGAATCGACTCGCGACAGATATTGATGCTCCACGCCCCCCATCCTAGCCCGGTTGCGGAGATGCCCGGTCCGTAAGTCGAGTGTCTACAACCGCTTTCGCGCGAGGCACCAGATCCCCAGGACCACGAGCATCGCCAGACGCTGCCCATGCTCCTCGCGGCCGTCCAGGTGCGCTCGGCGCAGCCGATGAGCCGCGTCTCTCCTGATCTCGATCCCCAGCGATGACGCCGGCCACGGGTCCTGAGCGTCGAAGACGTCGTTCATCAGGTCTCGCATCCCGCCGGTGTTCTGCCTCAGCCACACGCCAATAGGCACCCCGAAGCCCCGCTTGGGTCGCGACACGACCTCTTGGGGCAGGTACCGCAGCGCGACCTGCTTCAGAAGCCCTTTGCGGCCCGTCGCCAGAAGCGATTGCGCGGGAGCCGCCGCCGCGAGCTCCACCATGCCCCGGGCCAGAAGCGGCGATCGCAACTCGAGCGCGACGGACATCGACGCGGTGTCGCCTTTGCGGAGCAGGTCATCGGGCAGGTAGCGGAAGAGGTCGAAGGCTCTCGCGTGCTCCGCGAGCTCTCCGAATGCCATCCCCGCTCCGCCGGGGAGCGGGGGAAGGCCCAGTTCTTCGTCGAACGGATACGGGAAAACCGCCACCAGATCCGAGTACCGGCGCGTTCCCGCGGCCCCGAGAAGTCGCGCGAGCCTCGATCGACGCCGGTCCGTCGACCCGATTCCCACAAGACGGGCCGCAGCCCGCTCGGGCGCCGCGGGGATCTCTGAGAGCGTCGCGAGCCAGCGCAGCGCGCTGTGGCGGTCGTAGCCCATGAACAGCTCGTCGCCTCCATCTCCCCCGAGCGCGACCTTCACGTGCCGGCGGGCCGCTTTGCTCACCCAGTAGGCCGGCAAATGGATGTATCGCCGAAGGGCAGCATCAGGCCCGCGATCAGCGATTGGAGGTCCTCCGCTGGGTTCGATTCGCAGTCCAGGATGTGGTGGGGGAGCCCGAGTGCCGCAGCGGTCGCCGCGGCCGCCGCGCTCTCGTCCATCCCCGGGTCGGGCATCCGCACCGTGAACGTCGGTGACTTTCTGCCCAGCTTCGCGAGCATCGCGGCGACCAGAGCGGAGTCGATGCCCCCGGAAAGGAAGCAGCCCACTTCGACGTCCGACTCGAGCCGCGTCTCCACGGCCAGTTGAAGCGCCCTGTCGAGCTCATCCACGGTCGGCACCACGCCCCGGCCAGGACGGGTGCACGCCGATGGGCCGAAGTTCACGATGAGTTGGGTCGACGGCCTGTTGTCGTCGGGAAGGGTCGAGAGCGGGCCGAAGACGCACGCCCGCGCGGGTGCCACGCACCGGATCGAGCGGAAGGGTGTCCCCGCGCCGAACCCGAAACGGATCCACTCGCCTACGAAAGCGGGCTCGACCTCGGGTCCCGGGATCCCCATCTCTCGCGCGAGCGTCGCGTGAAGCCGCAGCAGGGGAGCGGGAGAGCTCGCGAAGGCGATCAACTCTCCGCCCGAAGGCGGCGAGACTTCGAGCGTGTACAGGGGCTTCTCGCCCATGATGTCGCGGGCGAGCACGAGTTCACCGGTGGTGCAGTCGAAGAGCGCGATCGCGAACATCCCGTCCAGTCTGTCGAACATCGCCGCGCGCCACTCGCGCCAGGCGTGCAGCAGGACTTCGGTGTCGCTGTGGTCGGTTGTGAACCGTGCCCCCCGGGCCCGGAGTTCTGTCCGGAGGGTTCTGTGGTTGTAGATGCACCCGTTGAAGACCACGGCCGCCGCGGGCTCGGGAGTTCGCAGCACCATCGGCTGGGCGCCGCCCCCGAGATCGATGATGCTGAGCCTGCGGTGGACGAGGGCGACCTCGGCGACGCTCCTGTCGGCCCTGGTTGCGCGGGCGCGGTAGACGCCGCGGCCATCGGGGCCGCGGTGGCTGATACCGGCGTCGAGGATCTCGAGCCAGTGGTCGTCGATGGTTGCTGGGCCGCCGTTGGCCGGCTGTACGCGAAGGACTCCGGCGATGCCGCACATGGTGCGCAAGCGTAGAGCGGGCGAGCCCCGGGCACAACCCGGACAACAGGGGCCGCACGACTACGCGATCGGGGGAGGTGTTCGATTGCCCGGGCCGGGGAGGCCGGCGGCCACGCGCTGCTCTGCGGCCCGCTCCTGGCGGAGCATCCACACGGTGTGGAGGACGCGGGTGATGACGAGCCCGATCGCGAAGCCGATCCCGGTCGCGGAGGCGACCCCGTACCCGTTATGCAGCATGACGCTCTGGAGCCCCAGAGCCACGACGTACAGAATGGGCGACAGCAGCGCCCGTTCGAACTGAACGAGGGAAGCATCACGCATGAAGGAAAGGCCCGCGTACGCGCCCCGGTTGGGGTGCGGCGCACGTTTCCGCGGCATGTGGTTCGCGACCCAGTGCAGCACGTAGTACACAAGTACGTCCGCGACGAGGTCGACGATGAACGTCAGCACACCGATGAGGAACTTCTCGCCGTGGAACTCCTTCCCGAATAGGCGGAAGTGATTCTCCCCGAGTTGGCGGGTCAGCCACGCGAGCGTGCCCGATCGGTCGAGCACGTGCATCACGGCCAGAGTGATTCCGAGCGCAACGAAGCCCGCGGCGAGCACGTTCACGTTGACGTTTACCACGCGGTAGTCGTACCACTCCGCCAGTCGGCGCATGATCGGAGTTTAGCCGTCGAACCCGCCGGTGATCGGATCAACCACCAAGAACGGAGGCCCGGCCGACGCTGAAGTAGGTCATGCCCGCCTCGCGCATCGCGGGGATCCGGTACAGGTTGCGCCCGTCGAAGATGACCGGTGCCTTCATCAGGCTCTTCACCTTCGCCCAGTCCGGGCTCTTGAACTCGTCCCAGTCGGTGCTGATGACGATCGCGTCGGCGCCCTGGATGCACTCGTACATGTCCTCAACGACCGTCGCGGTCGGGCCGAGCTCGGCGCGGGCGTTGTCGTTGGCCACGGGGTCGTACGCGACGCAGGTTGCGCCGTACCCGTTGGCCTTGCGGATGAGGGTCAGCGCCGGGGCTTCGCGGATGTCGTCGGTCTTGGGCTTGAAGGCCACGCCCCAGAACGCGATCTTCTTGCCCTGCATGCCCGCGGCACCTCCGCCGACCCCGGTCTTGCCGCCGAAGTGGGCGATCATCTTGTCGAAGAACCGGTCACGCTGCTTCTGGTTGACCTCGTGGACGGACTTGCTCAGCTTGGCCTCGATGCCGCACTTGTCGCCCATCATGATGCAGGCGAGGGTGTCCTTGGGGAAGCAGCTGCCGCCGTAGCCCAGGCCCGGGTACAAGAAGGCGTTGCCGATGCGCTTGTCGCTGCACATGCCCTCGCGCACCCGGTTGATGTCCGCGCCGTAGGCCTCGCACAGGTTGGCCATCTCGTTGATGAAGCTGATCTTGGTCGCGAGGAAGTTGTTCGCGCAGTACTTCACCATCTCGGCGCTGGGAACGTCCATCAGGTAAATGGGGTGCCCGTTGCGAACGAAGGGGTCGTAGAGCTGCCTGAATGACTCGCCGACGGTCTCGTCCTCGATGCCCACCACGACGCGGTCGGGCTTCATGAAGTCGTCGATCGCCGCGCCCTCTTTGAGGAACTCGGGGTTGTCGGCCACCTTGAACGGGATCGAGGGGCCGACGCGGGCGCGGATGCGATCCCGCACCGCGAGGGTCGTGCCGACCGGAACGGTGCTCTTCATCACGATGATCTTGGTCTTCTGGTCCGGGCCCAGTTGCTTCAGGACATCGGCGATGTCGTCCGCCGCGGAGTTCACGTACTTGAGGTCCGTGTGCCCGCGCTCATCGCTAGGGGTGCCGACGCAGATGAAAATCATCTCGGCGTTGCGGTAGGCCTCTGCCTTGTCGAGGGTGTAGGTGAGGCGTCCGGCGGCGTAGTTACGCTCCATCAGCTCGGTGAGGCCGGGCTCGTAGATCGGGCAGACGCCCTTCTTGAGCTTCTCGATCTTCTTCGCGTCGACGTCCAGGCAGGTCACGTCGTTGCCGGTGTTCGAAAAGCAGACACCGGTGACCAACCCAACGTATCCTGTGCCGACCATAGTGAGGCGCATAGCTCGCTCCGAAAGATCCTGGAAACGTTCTTCTCGGACGGTCCCGACCCCCTCCCCGAAGGAGGCGAGTATAGGAAGGGGCCGCTTGTCGGACTATCGGCCACGGTTCCGACCGGTGTGAGCAAACTTCAGACGCTTGTGGCCGAAAGGCTTCCGGAGCAACAGACTTTGGCGAAGAAGACCAAAACGAACAAGACCCGACGGGTAACCCTGAGCGCGCGGAACGCAGACCGCCAGGTTCTGTACGAGGCCGCGGTGCAGTGCCCGGAGGCGGAAATCGGATTCCTCGAGCGCAGGTTCCTCAAGCTCCGGGGCCGCCGCCCGATGAGCTTGCGCGAGGACTTCTGCGCGTCGGCCGCCTCGGCCTGCGAGTGGGTGAAGCGCCGCCGAACCAACACCGCGCTGGGGCTCGACCTGGATCCGGACATCCTCAAGTGGGCCGCCGAGCACAACCTCGCGAAGCTCGACCAGGACCAGCGATCCCGCATCGAGCTGCGTGAGCGCAATGTCCTCGACCCCGGGCCGAACTCAGGCGGCTTCGACATCGTCGCCTCGATGAACTTCTCCTACAACGCCTTCAAGACCCGCGAGACCATGCTGAAGTACTTCAAGCTGGTCCGCGCGAGCCTCAAGCCCGACGGCATCTACTTCCTGGACGGTTTCGGGGGGTGGGAATCGATGAAGGTCCAGCAGGAGCGTCGCCGCATCAAGGGTGGGTTCACGTACGTGTGGGATCAGGCCTCGTTCGACCCCATCACCCACGACATGACCTGCCACATCCACTTCGAGTTCCGCGACGGCAGCAAGCTCAAGAAGGCCTTCACCTACGAGTGGCGGCTCTGGACGCTCCCGGAGTTGCAGGAACTCCTCCGCGAGGCGGGCTTCAAGAACGTCACGGTCTACTGGGAGGGTGACGACAAGAAGGGGAGCGGCAACGGCGTGTTCACCCCCAAGGCGCACGGGGAGGACGGGCCGTCGTTTATTGTGTATCTGACGGCGGAGAGGTAGGGGGAGAAGGGCCGGAGGCCCTGATGACTCTCGGGCCGGAGGCCCGAGCTACCATCGTCGGGTGAAAGGGCTGCTCGATATTTCCCCGGAACTCGCGCCGGTGGCCGAACTGATCGCCGCCGGCTTGGTTCGCGTGGTCCACGTCTTCGACCGCGCCCTGCTCACCGACCTTCCGCCCGTCGAACAGCTCTGCCGGCACGTCGAAAGCTATCGGGGCAAGATGCTCCGGCCAGCGCTCGTCATGGTGTGCGGTGCCGCCGCGCACCCGCGCGCGGGGCGGGCCCCGCTGGGCTCGCTGCTCTCGGGTGCTCACGATGTCCTGGGCGCGGTCGTCGAGATGGTCCACATGGCGACTCTCGTGCACGACGACGTGCTCGACGAGGCCGACATGCGTCGGCGGGGCCAAACCGTCAACCGTTTGCACGGCAACGAGACCGCGGTCATGCTCGGCGATTTCCTGATCGCCAGCGCATTCCACCTCTGCTCCACTCTCGACTCCCAGCGCTACTCGCTCGCCGTCGGACGCGCCAGCGCCGTGCTCTGCGCGGGAGAACTCCTCCAACTCCACCACCGCGAGGACTTCTCGCTCGACGAGCCGACCTACTTCGAACTCGTCGACCGCAAGACCGCGGAACTCATCGCGTGCGCGTGCGAGATCGGCGCGGCCGCCTCCGGTGCCCCCGATGAAGCCGTCGCGGCCTGTGAGCGGTTCGGACGCCGGGTTGGAGTCGCCTTCCAGATCCAGGACGATGTCCTCGACCTGACCGGCTCCGTCGCCACCGTCGGCAAGTCCGTCGGAAAGGACCTCGAAAAAGGCAAAGCGACCCTGCCGCTCATCCACCACCTCGCGAGCGCCGAACCGAGCCTCCGGGGACGCACGCTCATGCTCCTCGAAGCCGCGGCGAACGATCAGGGCGCGGCCGGTCAGGTTCGTGCGGCCTTGGAGTCAACGGGGTCGCTGGCGTACGCGAAGCAGGTCGCCGGGCGATTGGTCGAAGAAGCCAAGACCGCCGCCATGACCTTGCAGCCCAGCGAGGCCCGCGCGATGCTCCTCGCCATGGCCGATGCGGTGATCACCCGCGAGCACTGAGCCGATCACCAGAACGCCGCGGCAATCATGATCATGCCGATCGCGACCGCGAACAGGGTCTTGCTGACCGTGGCGATGATCCGACCGATCGCGGCCCCCTTGCCGGCACGCGTCGACTCTTCCCAGGTCTTCTTCTTGATGCCCCGCTCGACGAGGACAGTGCCCCCCGCCGCGCCGAGCACGCCGCCCGCGATCATGCCCAGCGGCGGCACGATCGGGGCCATCAGGATGGCTCCCACGATCGATCCGACCATCGCGCCGATCGCGCCCGATCGCGAGCTGCCGCCCTTCGTGGCCCCAGCGGCCCCCGCGGCGAACTCGATCACCTCTCCGAGCGTCGCGAGCGCGACCGCGCTCCCGAAGGTCCACCACGGCGAATCGACGAGCTCGGGCTTCCAGAACCAGTAGATGGCAAAGACCCCGGCGATCGTGACCCACGCGCCGGGCATCATGATGGCGGTGAGCAGCATCCCCAGAAAGGCCAGGAACACGACCAGCGACGCCGCGAACCAGGTCGTGCCGTGGGAACCCACCCAGTCTGTCATCGCCGAGAAGTCCATGCTCGTCTGACCCCAATCCACGCCCGCGCGTGGGCAACGGTGTGTTCGGAGTCGGCGGGGCCGGCTTTCAGGCCGTGGGATTCGAGGGTTGCGTCGGAGCGTCCGACTCGGACGCGGGCGGCTCGGCCTTTTCTGCTCGATCCGGGAACGCGACCGCTTCCATTGCCAGGACCCACTCTTCGATCGGCTCGTAACGCTTGAGATCGAGTTCGATCTCTTTGCCGCCGAGGGTCGCGTGGTTCGGCTTGAACCGCAGGTGAACGTAGAGCTTGTCCCACTTCCGCTTGTCCACATCGGCCAGGTCGGCGGGAGTAATGACATGGTTGCCAGGGAGGGTCATGGTGTGGGTTGCGGGGTCCCACTTGTAGGTCTTGGACGCGGCCCGCATGAACGTCACGAGCACCCAGAGTCCGCCCGGCGCGCAGAGCGCGAGCATCACCCACTGGCTCGGGATGTCCCAGGTCGTCAGCGGGTTCGTCACGGTCTTCGGTGACCCTTCGGCGGTCTCCCACTCGGAGCGGAGTTCCTTCAGTCGCGAAACCGGATCCCCGACCGTGCCACCCTTCCGGTAGTCGGTCCGGGGGTACTTGGTGTGGTCCCCGGAGAGCTTGCCGATCAGGCCGAGCTGCGTCAGCCAGTCGTTGAGTGACTGGTCAGCGCCGATCAGGTCCGCCTTGGCTTTCAGCCGCTTCATCGTCGCATCGGGGTCGGTGACGTTGACCGCGGCCAGGGCCCCCGGGTCGGAGTTCTCAAGAGCGCTCAGATAGCGGTACTCGTTGAACGCCGCGGCGTTGGCACCGCGGGCGGGATACTTCAAGAGCGCGTCGTACAGGCACAGGCCCGCGAAGGCTTCCAGCCCGACAATGTAGAGGATCATCTGGAACACCCAACGCTTTCCGAGCTTGCTCTGAAGCGGGGGCGGAGCGCTGGTGGAGTTGGACGGGCTCGTTTCGGACATCTGAATCCCTCGCAAGGCCGGCGATCACCCGTGGGGTGGTGAAGCCGAATACATCCCTATCAAACACAGGAACGATCTAGTCATCGACGCGGCCAAGGGCCAGTCTCCACCATCGTTCGACAAGTTGCCGACCGTTGGGCTTGGCCATGAGCGGTCCGAAGCCCCCGTCGTCCATCGGCCGCCTCGGGATTCGAGGGTACTCCCGGCCTTCCGCGAGGGCGCGGGTCAACCATTCGGAATGCAGCCGCCGCGCTTTGGCCCCGGCGTCCTCCGGTTTGTCGCTTCGGAAGGCCCATCTCATGGCGAAAGTGTACCGGGAAGATTCGGTACGGTCGAAGCGCCAACCCAAGGGACGGTCGATCTGTATGACTGTACGTGAAGGAGATCGAACCATGGAATCGCGACCCACCGAACTGCGCATCTACCTTGCTCACGGCCCGTATCTGGACGCGGAGCGACGTGTGATCGCGCGAGAGGTGGGGGAGTGGAATCAGTCCGGGGCCGGGGCGGTGGTGCGGTTGCTGCCCGAGGATGTCGACGGTGCCGAGTCAGAGGTCTCGCCCGCGGACGCCGACGCCTTCCTGCTCCTCCTCGCGGACCGTTGGCGGTCGAAGCTCGCGTTGAGCGGGGCGGCTCGCGATCCGGAGGCGGAGTACGAGGCTGCCCGGGCTGAGTTCGACGCGGCGATCAACGGCGAGCGGCGGGTGCGGCTGGCTCACCTCGGGGTGTTCCTTCGGGATGCCGCGGGGCAGGTGATCGCGACGATGCAGGAGAATCAGGTGGCCGTGTTCCGCAAGGCGGTGCGCGACGACGCTCACGTCACGTACCGCGAGTTCCTTACCCTCGAATCGCTCGCCGGTGAGTTCCGCGCGTGGCTTGAGTCGATCGCGCGAGCGGGGGGGCCGGTGGGTGATGCAAAGGCGGACGACGGTATTCAGGACAGCGACGATCCTTTGAAGGAGGCGCTGGCACTTGCCAACGCCGGCCTCTTGGCGCGGGCAGAGGCGGCGTTTACGCTCGCCGTGGCGAAGGCGAACAACACCCGGGCGTTCATCGAGTACGGCAAGTACCTTCGTCGGCGCGGCCGCGTGGCCGATTCCTGCGGAATGTTCGACCGCGCGGTTGCTCGTGCTCGCGCGGTCGGGGATCTCTCGCGCGAGGCCGAAGCGGTCTCGAACTTGGGTCTCGCGTATCGCGCTCTCGGCCGGCTCGAAGATGCCCGCAGGCTGCACGCCGAGGCGCTCGAACTGGCGCGCCGCGCCGGAGATCAGGTCGCCCACGCCGACTCGCTCGCGGGCCTCTCACGCCTCCGGAAGGGCGACGGGGACCTTCGGGGTGCGTTCAGGCTCGCGAAACAGAGTCTGCGTATCAGCCACAACGCGGGGGACATGCCGGGCTACGCCGCGCAGTGCGCCAACATCGGCCTCCTGTACCGCAGGCGGGGTCAGCTCAGCGAGGCCGAGAAGTGGCTCCGCCGGGCGATGACGCTCGACGAACGCCAAGGTCGAGAAGAAGCGGTCGCACGCAACTGCGGCAACCTCGCCCTCGTGCACAGGGCCCGCGGCGAGCTCGACACGGCGGAACGGCTGCTCGCCCGCGCGGCCGAGATCAACGCGAAGCTCGGGTGTCTTGCCGGGCTCGCGAACGACTACGCGAACCTGGGGCAGGTCTGCAGCGACCGCGGCGACCCCGCGCTCGCGCAGAAGTACCACGAAGCATCACGCGAGATCGAGGAACGCATCGATCGCCCGGAGGGCCTCGCGCGCTCTCACCACAGCCTCGGTCTGCTCGCCCATGATCGGCGTGACGCCGAAGAGGCGAGGAAACACTGGACGCTCGCCGCCGAACTCTTCGAACGGGCGGGGCTGATTTCCGAAGCCGGCCGCTGCCGCTCGATGATCGAGGCGGCCCGTGCGGGGCTCGATCCCGTTCTCGAATCGCGGGACTTTCGTTCGATGCGATGACCGCTACCGCTTGCCCGGCTCGCCGCTTCCTTCGCTCGGAGGCTCGATGATCTCCAGCGGATCAGCCCCCACCCGCGGGATGTAGTTGCCTTGCGGCGAGCTTGGCGGCGGTGGGGGGGCGGGCGGCCGCGGGGCGGCGCGACGGGAGCGCGTCTGTCCACCCTCGATGCGGTTGACGATCCGCGCCGAGCGGCGCTGCGCCGAGTCGAGTTCCGTCTCGCGGTTGTTCAGCGCCCAGCTGCCGATCGTCGCGAGGCGCCAGGAAACGCCGATCAATGACCACAGGCTGTACACGAGAAACAGCGATGCGCATCCCGCGATCGGGATCAGCGAGAACGTCACCACGCCGCCGCCGAGCATCGGGCCGATCACCCCCGCCGCGATGAGCAGGACGAGCGACACGACCGAGAGCACCGGGACGAGCTTGAGCCGATCGGCGAGCTCGGTGTCGTCGGCCCACAGCGCGATGCGGATGAGGTAGAGGATCACGAATCCCAGGCCGATTGTCCCGACCAGTGCGCAGAGCACACCGGTGGCGAGCAACACGACCGCCGCGGGCGGGGCGGCAGCGGGAGCCGGGATCTGGGCGGCCCCTAGCCAGCACACCATCGCCGCGGGCCAAGCCCACTGCGTGAGGCGAGTCCCGGTGCGGCTCTTGTTCCACTGCTCTTCCTTCGGACGGTGGAGTTGACCGGTGTATCCGGGCCGGGGCGTGGTGGTGAGGTACACCCCGATGCTCCAGGCCGTGCCGAGGAGGACGCCGAACCCCACAAGAGGCGCGAACGCCTTTGATCCGGGCCGGCACCAGAGGGTCGCACAAAACAAGGCGAAAAACGGAAAGGCCGTCGCTCCCATGAGCATGCTGCCCCGAGCGAAGACGCGGAGAAACTCCACCGACGCGCCCCCGAGCGTGTCTGACGGCGAGGCGAGGTACGGGCGGATGGGCGTGGCGCACTCGGGGCAGCGGTCGGCCACTTTCAGTCCGCGCAGGTTGTACCCGCAGCGCTCGCAGGCGCGGTCGTCGATGATCGCGGACGCGTCCACGTTCGGGCGGCTGAGGTTGGGCGGCAGTCGCGACACGGCAGGTGCTCCGTCCCGGGATTGATCAGACCGGCGCGTGGGCGACCGCTTCCACCGCGTTGCGGAACATGCGCAGGCCCGGAGTTTCGAGCGACTTGAGCGAGGCCGGCAGCCGCGTCCAGTACGGGTGACGCGTCCAGTCGAGGTAACGCTCGGGGTGCGGCATCAGCCCGAACACGCGGCCGGTGGAATCGCAGATGCCCGCGATGGCACCCTCCGACCCGTTGTAGTTGTCGGTGTACCTGACGGCAACTTGACCGGCACGCTCCAGGTCGCGGGTCACGCTCGGGGTGAGCGTCGTGAACCGACCCTCGCCGTGCGCTACCGGGAGTTGGTTGATCGTGCGGAGCGTTGCGCTGTCGAGCCGGGAGTCCTCGCCCTTGGGCGTTCTGATCACAGGGCCCTCCGCCAGCCCGCGCGTCCACACACACACGGACGAGGGCTCGTACTCCATCCCTACCCAGCGATCGCAGAAGCGCCCGGCGATGTTCTCCGAGAGCGAGCAGGTCTGCTCCGGCTGGGTTGCGTCGGTCCAGGCTTCCCCACCGAGGGGCCCGGGGAGCAGCCCGACCTGCACCAGAACCTGAAACCCATTGCACGCGCCGATCACGGCGCACCCGCGCACGACAGCCGCCCGAAGGTGAGGAAAGAGCCGCTCCCTGGCCTTCATGGCGAGCACCCGTCCGGAGGCGATGTCGTCCCCGTACGAGAAGCCGCCGGGAAATCCCAGGAGCTCAAAGGCCTCGATACGCGCGGGATCGGCGATCAGTCGGTCGATGTGGAGGAGCGTCACGCGGGCACCGGCCAGCTCGAAAGCGCGGCACATCTCGGCGTCGCAGTTGGTCCCCGGGGCGCGGATCACGAGTGCGTTGGGCATGATCGAAGGATATGCGGGTAGCGACGGGCCTCGCCGGGCCGCTAAGCTACGCGCATGGCAAACGTCTACCCCTTCCGGCCGCTGGTGTACGCCGATCGAACCGACCTCTCCGCTGTCGCAGCGCCGCCGTACGACGTGCTCGACGCCGCCGGGAAGGCCAAGCTCCTGGCTCGGGACGCGAACAACATCGTCGCCGTCGATCTCCCGCACACCCCCGCCAAAGAGCTCGGGCCGCAGTCCGCGTACGACGGCGCCGCCGCGACCCTCGCGGACTGGCAGGCCAAGAAGCTGATCACCCGGACCGCCTTGCCCACGATGTTCGTGTACCGCCAGTCGTTCAAGAGCGCCGACGGGCGAGAGACCGTCCGTCGCACCGGCATGGCCTGCTGTATCGATGCGCTCCCCTTCGGGCCGCGCAAAGGCGGGGGCGTGCTCCCGCACGAGGAGACCTTCTCGGGGCCCAAACAGGACCGCTTCGCGCTGATGAAGGCGACCCGCACCCAGCTCTCGCCCATCTTCGGCCTCCACGCCGACGACCAGGGCAAGGCCACCGCGCTGCTCAACCAGATTATCGCGAAGAAGAAGAACCCAGACCGAACCGCGACCACCGGCGACGGCACGCTCCACGAACTCTGGCAGGTTCAGGACTCGGCGACGCTCAAGGCCTACGAAGAAGCTCTCGGCGGTGAGGACGTGTTCATCGCCGACGGGCACCACCGGTACAACACGGCGCTGAACTACCTGGCAGCGCTCGAGGCCGAGGGCCAGGTGCCCGCTAATCACCCCGCGCGCCGCGTCATGATCGTGCTCGTGAGCATGAGCGACCCCGGCCTTGTGATCTGGCCGACCCACCGCGTGCTCGGCGGGATGAAGGGCTATTCGATGAACGCGTTCCTCGATGCCGCGGGCCCGTTCGTGAAGGCCGAGGCGGTCGCGGGCGACCTTGCCGCGCTCGACGCCGCTCTCCAATCGATGACGGATATGGGCGACCAGCGGTTCGCGCTGTGGGACTTCGAGCACCGCCGCGGCTACGTCGCCGCGCCCGTGAACCCCGATGCGCTGCAGGAGCGATTCCCCGAGAAGCCGGGCGCGTGGCGCGAGCTCTCCGTCGCATTCTGCCAGTACGTGCTCGTCGAGCAGATCTGTCAGGCCAAGCTCAACGGCGGAGAGGCCGTGAAGTGGGCGTTCCCGCACACGATCAAGGAAGTCGAGGACATCGGGTCGGGCGCGGAGACCGGCGCCGGGGGCGGGAAGAACTTCGCCCAGCTCGCGGTGATCGTGCGCCCCACCCCGCTCAAGGCCGTGAAAGACGTCAGCCGCGCGAACCAGCTCATGCCGCAGAAGAGCACGTTCTTCTACCCGAAGCTCGCGACGGGCCTGTTCATGCACGGGCTCGAATAGCAACGCAACCCCCTCTACCCCGGAGTTCCTCAATGCGCACCGTCCGACTGTTGTGCCTCGCCGCGTCCGCCGCTCTTTGCTTCTCCGCCGTCGCCCAGGAGCAGCCAGCCTCGGCTCCCGCGGCGCCCCAAGTCTCGCCGGCCACTGCACCCAAGATCACCTTGCTCGACGCCGGACAGGCCGATGGCCGTCGCGCGCTCCGCTTCAAGCCGGTCGCCGGTTCGCGCGAAACCATGCTGATGCGCATGAAGCTCGGGATGTCCATTTCGATGGGCGGCCGGCCGATGCCCAAGACCGACATCCCCGCCCAAGAAATCACCATGGCGATCGCCATCGCTTCCGTCGAGAACAACGGCGACATTCATTACAACTTCGAGTTCTCCGGCGCCAAGCCCCTCACCGACGAGAGCACGCCCCCGGCGATCAAGTCCGCCATGGAAGAGGCTATGAAAAAGCTCGTCGGTTTCAAGGGCAACGCCGTCGTCTCGAACCGCGGGATTACCATCTCCTTGGCGATGCAGCCGGGCGAGAAAGCCGACGCCCAGACCCGCCAGCTCGCCGATTCGATGAACCAGTCCCTCCAACAGATTTCCGCCCCGGTGCCCGAGGAAGAAGTCGGCACGGGTGCGAAGTGGCTGGTTGAGATAAACCCCACCGTCGGCGGCATCTCTCAGAAAATCCTCTCGACCTACACGGTCGTCTCGATGACCGACACCACCGTCAAGCTCAAGGTCGACCTCGTGCAGTCCGCGGGCGAGCAGCCGCTCGATGCTCCGGGCATGCCCCCGGGCACGAAGGCCACGGTCATGTCAGTCGCGGGAACAGGCTCGGGCGCTGTCGAGTTCTCGTTCAGCAACGTCTCGCCCCGGTCGGCGACGATCACCGCGAAGGCCAAGATCGAAACGGTGGTCGGCGCGGAAGGGCAGCAGACGGCCATGTCCCAGGAAGTCACAACCGATGTTTCGGTGACCGGCTCCTCCGGGACCAAGTGATCCTCCCTACTCCCGTTTCGCCGCCGCGTCGAGCCAGGCGAGCATCTCGTCCGTGCCCACCGCGCCGACCAGGCGTGAAATCTCGCGCCCGCCGCGGATTTCGATGAGCGTCGGGTATCCGGACACGCCGAACGGGTCGTCCGCGGGGTGGCCGCGCGTGCAGTCGACGAACGCCGGGTGCATCCCCTTGAGCAACGCGGTCACGTTCGGATCCGACAACGCTCCCCGTTTCAGCGCTTCGCAGGGCCCGCACCAGTCCGCCGTGTAGAAGGCGATCACCGGTTTCGCGTCCGATCGTTGATCCGCGATCGCTCGATCGAGCGTGACCTTGGTCGCGAACGCCAGCGGCACCGGGTGGGACCGATTCCGCATCCAACCAATCCACGCGAGGACGCACACCGCCACCACGAAAAGCGCCTTGTGCCGATGCGTCATCTCGAACTCCTAGTAATCCACCAGTTCGCCCGTCAGCGGCTCCACGAGGTCCTTGCTCGTGACGATCCCCAGCGGCAGGCCCTGAGGGTCCTCAACGACGCCGAATCGGGTCGCGGCTTCGCGCATCTTCAGGATGGCCTCCCGGAGCGAGTGGTCCGGCTTGAGCCGCACGCAGTTGGTGGTGAGGTCCGCAACCTTCGCGTCGGGCCGCAGGTGCAGGTCGATCTGCCGCAGAACCCCGACGACCCGGCCGTAACGGTCCACCACGGGGAAGCGGGCGTGCGAGCCTTCGCCGATGATCCGCAGGGCCCCCGCGCGGTCCGCCGAGTACGGGATCGGCCGGACCAGCGCCCACGGCGTCATCTCTTCCGCGACCTGCAACGCGCTGAAACGCATCGCCCGGTCCACCAGCGTGGTTTGCGATTCGGACATCACTCCCGCCGAGACGCTCTCCTTGAGATGGTCCGCGATCCGCTGCCGGGCGTCTGTGACCGCCTCTGCTTGAAGCCCCGCGGCTCGTTCGATCGCGCGCACCGCGAGCTTGACCAGCGGGAGAACACCAACCCATGTCAGCAGAAGCCTCGCCGCGGCCAGCGGACGGGCGAACGTGTAGGTGAGCCGGTCGGCTTCAACCCGGAAGTACTCCTTCGGGAGTGCCTCCGCGAAGACGAACATCACCGGTGCCAGCACCGCGACATTGACGAGTGCCACGGCGTTCTCGCTCAGCTTGGTCGCGTGCAGCGCGTTTGTCGTCGCGAGCGAGCTGACGTACTGCACGATGTTGTTGCCGATCAGGAGGGTCGCCAGCAGCAAACCCGGATGGTCGAGCTCACGCTTCAGCGTGCGGGCCGACCGATCCGGCGGGTTCCGGGCCACGCGGAGCTCGAGCCTCACCCGGCTCAGCGAATAGCAGCCGATCTCCACGCCGCAAATGATGGCGCTGACCACGATGGAGACAGCAGAGATCGCGATCCACGCGATGGTCTCGAGTGTCACAGCCGCACCCCCCGATCAACGATCGCGATCTCGACGAGCTCGACCGATCGGCCGTCGAGCTTGAGCACCTTCAGCCGCAGATTCCCGACCTGCACCGATTCCCCCGGCCCTGGCACGCGGCCCAGCCGCGCCAGGATCAGCCCGCCGATGGTGCTGACCCGCGAGTCGACCGCGCCGGAACCGGCGCTGCTGAAGAACTCGCGCCAATCGCGCACGCTGAGCCGGCCCGGGGCCTCCCACACGCCCTCGGAAACCTGTCGCAGCTCGCTCGCCTCCGCCGCGTCCGCCGCGCCGCTGTGGGTCACGAGCTCGCGGATCACGTCCTCGGTGGAGACCAGCCCCGTCACCGAGCCGTGCTCGTCGACGCAGCACGCCACGTCGCTCCCCGACTCGGTCATCCGGTTCAGCAGTTGGTCGAGCCTCGCCCGCTCGGGTACGAAGACCGGTGCTTCGATATACGGAGCGATCGCGTGTTTCCCGTTGACTTTCCCTCTGTTGAGGTCCGACAGGATGCGCTGCAACCGAACCAGGCCGATCACGCCCTCGTCGATGGTCTCGCGGCACACCGGGAACTTCAGGTGCCGAGTCTGGCGCGACAACTCGAGCGCCTGCTCAACCGTCGCCGACGCGCCGATCCACTCCATCGAGACCCGCGGCACCATCACCTCCCGCACCCGCACACTCCGCAGGCGCAGCACGTCCGCCAGTTGCCGCTCTTCTTCCTTGTGGAGGACGCCCTGCTGACCTCCGACCCGGAGCATCGCCCCAAGCTCCTCCTCGCTCACCGCCGCGGACTCCCCCGCCCCCGCGGGCCGAACAAGTCGCGCCAGCGGCCCGATGACCAGCCCCTCGGCCGCGATCCGCACCGGCCAGAACAGCCGGTAGCACACCAGCATCGGACCCGAGAGCAGTCGGCAGATCATCACCCTGTGCACCGCCGCGATCGATTTGGGAATCAACTCGCCGAACAGGATGAGAAGCAGCAGGGCAACCACGCCGGTCGCCGCTTCCGCCGCCGGCCCGCCCAGGGCGGAGCCCACCTTCACCGCGACCGCGAAGTACGCCGTGTTCACCGACGTGTTGAAAAGCAGGAGCGTCACCAGCAATGAACGCGGCGATTCCAGCAGGTCGGCCACCCGATCCGCGGCGTCCGGCGACTGTTTCCTTAATCGCAGCCGGTCCGCGTGGGTCAAGCTGAACAGCGCCGTCTCCGCGCCCGAGCACGCGGCCGAGCACGCGATCAGCGCGGGGAGCAGTGGGGCGGCGATGAGGTTGCTGGACGACATGGTTGCGGTGAAGAGGCTAGCCCCGCCGATCCGGGACGCCTCCAGGGTGGTCGAGCTGCTCGATGAGCCGCTCGATGTACCGCCAGGCGTTCAGCGTGCGTCGGATCTCGGGGGTCGGGGCGTCTTTGGCAAAGAGCGCCGAAACACGGAGCGCAAACTCCGCCCGCTCCTGGGCGGCCCAGGTCGCCCAGTGGGTCCTCGCCGCGGGGTCCGATGCCGAGGCTTCAATCTCCTCACGAATCCCCATGATCTCGGCGAGGAAGCCGGTGGGTAGATCGCGGGTGGGAGACGGTCGCTCGTCGCCCCGCAGACGCAGCAGCGCATCCGCCCGCGACTCGGGGTTCGACAACACGTCTCGCGCAAGGTGCAGATCCGCGGCGAGGGACTCGTCCGCTTCTCCGGCGTCGGGATGAACCGACGCGATCCGGGCAAGGTACGAGCGGTGAACCAGGGCCGTGTCCAGATCGAATGTGGCCGGAAGCCCCAGAACGACGAACGGGTTTGGGCTGTCGGTTGGTGGGCTCACGGCGGGTCCTTGCTCGAGCGGTTGACGAACACCCCCTCGGATCGGACGATATGACAGTCTGTGCTGGCCGGCGCACCAACGGCGCCGCGGGCAGGGACGGAACGGAGCGCCTTTGAACCACCACATCGGGATCGTCGCCGTGAGCCCTGAGGGTGCCGCGCTGTTTTATCAGCGGCTGGCGCGTCGCGCTTCACAGGTTCTCCCCACCGACCGTCAACCCCGGATGACGATTCACAACGAGCCGCTGCCACTCTACTTGGAGTCGATTCACCGGGACGACTGGCTCTCGGTCGGCAGGCTGCTCAGAAAGAGCGCCGACCATCTCGTGCGTTGCGGGGCCGAGCTCCTCGTGACCCCCGACAACGTCGTGCAGCACGGGGTCTCGCTCGCGGAGGTCGGCTCGGTTGTGCCCTGGCTCACCATGACCGATCTGGTTGCCCAGGCCGTCGGGGCGGACGGGCGGCGTCTGGTCGGGATTATCGGGACAAAGCTGGTCACCGGTTCCTCGACCTACCAGACATTCCTCGGACTCCGGGGGGTGCAGCTGATGCCTCCCGAGGCCGATGACTCCAAGGTCCTTGAAGGCGTCATCTTCGGCGAGCTGATTTTTGGTCGACTATCCGAAGAATCGCGCCAGTTCATGCGGCGGCTGCTCGACCGCTTCAAGTTCCGCGGCTGCGATGCGGTCATTCTCGCGCTCAGCGAGGGCGGGCTTTTGATCGAGGATGTCGTCTCGCCGCTGCCCGTCTACGACGCTTCCGCGGTCTTGGCGGAGGCGGTGCTCGCCCGCATCGCGTCCGCGGGGCATTGAGCGGCAATTTCCACGTGTCCGAGAAGCCCCGTCGGTGCGGTTCAGGGAACTCCGGGGCCACGGGAGGCGAAGAACCTTTGCCGAACGAAAGGCGTGTGGACGGCGCGGCCAAAACCATGCTGTCCAGATGCTCCCGTCGCCCCGAAGAGGGGCACCGGCTGGACGAACCCGGTTGCGGTGCGGTATGCTGGAGTCGGAAGGCTCCGCAGTAGCCCCGGGTTTTTCTTTGCCCGCTCAGGACCCGAGCGGAAAGAAGGCGGGGGGCGGATCGCGCGATTGGATCGCGTGATCCAGATTCGGCGGAGTCGACCGCGAGCGCCTCGAGGGCTTCTCGCTGATGCTGCTTCCACTTTGGAGCCCGCAATGACCAGATGGGACTTCCGTACGTTGCTGTCGAAGACCGTGAATGGAGCTCGGTTCGCACGGCGTGCGAGCGACATGATCCAGCGGATGACCTCCCGGGCCGGGCGGGCCCTGTGCGTGGGGTCTCCGTTCGCAACGGCGTCGGAAGGCCTTCAGAACCTTGAAGAGCGCCGCCTGCTGGATGGCGACTTCGGGTCCGCGGTGCTGATCGCGATCGACGGCACAACGTTGCGTGGCTCGGCATCGGGCGACATCGACCCGAACGTCGCGACCAGCGACAACGACTTCTATCAGTTCGTCGCGCCCTCCGCTGGCTTTGTCAGCGTGCTGGCCGACACTCGCAACGAGGCGACCCCCTCGACCCTGAACACCAGGGTCACCGTGTACAACGCCGCCCAGACGCAGATCGCTTCGGGCGCCAACAACGGCGTGCTCACCTCGGGCACCGCGAAGGACGGCTGGGCCGGGTTCGTGGCGACCGCGGGCGAGACGTACTTTGTCGTGGTGTCGCGCGACGGTGCGGGCACCGGCGGTTACACGCTGCAGGTCAACACGGAGAACGTCGGGTTTTCCGTTGAGGACACCGACGGCATCGTCGCGGGCTTCGCTGGCATCGGCCGCGAACTCAACAGCCCGATCCCTGACGGCTTGTTCGTCCCGATCACCCCGATCATGGGCACGCTGCTCAGCCTTCAGCAGGACATCGTCTACAAGTACGTGGTCCCCGACCGCAAGGAGTTCGGCAGCCTGGTGACGGTGAACGCGCAGGTGACCACCGCCGCGAACGACCGGCCGCGGTTGGACTCGCGTCTGGACATCTATCAGGCGAGCGGTACCTCGGGAGCGGTCAACCGCCTCTCCTTCGATTCTGATGCGGGTCGTCTGAACGACGCGTTCGCGACCTTCCGAGCCGAGCCGAACCAGGTGTACTACATCCGGATCCGTTCGGACGAGGTCAACCCGGGCCGCGAGGACTTCGGTACCGGAACGTTCTTCCTCGTGCTGGACGGCGTCGCGACGGACTTGCCAATCAACCGCGTCACGCGGCGCGGGTCCACGGCCGACGCGTTCACCGGATTCGGAGATCCGACCAATCAGCCCCCCGCGCCGTTCCCGGAGGTTGATCCTCCCGTGTTCCAGGTGAATGCGCACGTCTTCGAGTCTCAGGGCAATGGCCTGACGATCACCAACGCCACGGGTGCCGGGCTTGACCCGGTCATCGACCCGGCGATGGCGCTCTTCGATGATGCGGGTACGCGGATCGGGTTCAACGACAACTTCGCTGGCAACGCGCCCCAACTGGAGATCCAGCTTCAGGGTGGCAACTCGTACTTCATTCTGGTCGACGGCTTCGACATCAACGGCGGGACCCAGTACCAGCTCTTCAACGAATCCAACCACACCTTCGACGCGACCCAGCCCAACGACGACCACATCAATACGCCGACCAGCACGGGCGAGAACCGCCTGCGCGATTTCGCCAAGGCCACCCCGATTGTGTGGGGCGGCCCCCAGCACTCCTTCGACGCCGCCAACGGCAACTTGATCCGCGACATCGGGATGCGGGTCTCGGGCACCGGCGAGGGGCGTAATCAGGCCAACGGCGACACCGACGTCTTCAAGTTCACCGCGCCGGTCAACATGCTCGGCACCTACGGCGGGGACAACGACGACGCGGGCAGTTCCATGTTCGTCGGCGGCGCGTTCACCCGGGCCGGCGCGAGTCTGGTCTACCCGACGGTTTCCCGCGGCCTCGCGGTGTGGGACGCCAACGACTACTGGTACACCGGCGATCAGCGCTGGAACGACAACTTCGGTGTGCAGTTCGGCTTCAGCGACAATCTCGCGACGCCCACCGAGGGTGCCGTGATCCGCGCTCTGTTCGACTGGGATACCGACCCCGCCGGCGACGGCGGTGCGCCCGCGGGCATGACCGACCACGTCGTGGTCGTCGCCGGCGACTTCACGCTGACGATCCCGGGGCCCCCGGGGCAGCCGCCGATTGTTGTTCAGAACATCGCGCTGTGGGTGCAGAACTGGAACACGGGCGAGTTTGGTTGGAGCAACGCTCTCGGCAGCCTCGACGGGCCGGTGCACGCGGCGCTGGTCGTGGACGAGCCGGCCCCCGCGGGCGGCGGTCCGGACCCCGACCCGTACCTCATCGTCGGCGGCGAGTTCACCGACGGTGCCGCGATCTTCGTACCTGGTTTGGGCTTTGCCGGCATCGGGCTTCCCGCGGACTCGTCGGTCTTCGCGCTCGCCGCGTACGACCCCGGCGACCCCGGAAACGGCCAGACCGAGAGCGACGACCCGCCCCTGCCCGGGATCGTGGACCCCGTCGATCCGACGCTGCAGGTCTACCTCGGCGGCGGGTTCTCGGGAACCGACGATCGGAACCTGGACTTCCAGAACATCGCCTCCTTCAGCCTGGCCAACGGCGTCGTGCGCTCGATCTTCGAGGGCGCTGGCGTCGATCCCGCCGATCCGCCCGGCAACTCCTTCCCGGGCGCGGCGGGCTTTGGCATCATCGACGGTCCCGTCTTCTCGCTCACGACCTTCGACGATCCGGCCTGGGATCCGACCGTCGACGACGAGGAAGTGGCGCGAGTCCTCATCATCGGCGGCGAGTTCACGAATGCGGGCGGCAATGCGGTGAGCAACCTCACCGCCTTTGGTTACCCGCTCGATAGCCTGACGGCCGAGCTCGACCCGTTGCCCCCCACCGAACAGTTCCTCCGCTGGGACGTCGACGCGATGGACGGCGGCGTGAACGGACCGGTCTTCACCATGACGACCTGGGACCCGCCCGAGATCAACGAGACCCCCGACGACCAGACCCGGATTCTGGTGGTGGGCGGAGAGTTCGACGATCGCGACACGAACATCGACACCTACGACGGTCAGGCCTGGGACCCGGGCTTCTTCGGCGACGGCACCGACGCGCCGGTCCGCACGCTCGCGACCGCTTTGGACACTCAGGAACCGAACATCGCCGACGACCTGCGCGGCGGCACGGACAATCAGGAGGTCATCTACGTCGGTGGCGACTTCGACTTCGTGTTCCCGGGCGCTCCGAACCCACCCCTCCGCGTCAACAAGCTCGCGCAGTGGTCCGCGTTCCACGACACCGTCAATAACGTGGACTTCTTCTCGTGGAGCGCGCTGCAGGGCGGCGTGGGCGTCGACGTCGAGGCCGACTTCGGGCCCACCACCGGCCTGGACGTTCAGGACCCACCCGAGTTTGTTCCGTCGGTGAATGCGTTGCTCTTCTTCGATGACGGCAACCCCCTCCGGTTCGACAGGCACGACCGGCCCTCCTCCCGCCTCGACCTCGTGGTGAACAACGCGTTCGGTGCCCAGCCCATCATCACGAACCTGCAGGTGCGTGTCTACGACTCCCAGGGCGCGATCGTGTACGACTTGGGTCGGCAGGGCGCCGAGGACCGCGATCCCCTGAACAACCCGGTCGACGATCCGGGGATGTGGGACCCCTCTGTCCTCTCACCCGGCGAGCTCCAGAGGCTCAACCAGTTCCTGGGTATCCCGGTTTGGGGTGGAGAGACCTACTACGTCGAGATCATCCGGCAGGGCACGGGCCGCTACACCGTGTCGGCAACGGTTGATGCCAACCCCACGGACCTCAACGGCGATGGCGTGTTCGATCACGTGAACGGTTCCTACACGGACGAGTCGTCCGAGGGTTCCTTCTCCGAGGCGATCGACATCAATACGCAGCTGCCGACGGGAGACGGCTCGAACTATGTGACCGCGTCGGCCCAGCCGTTCAGGGGCAACGGCACCCGCGGCTACGCGATCGCCCCGAAAGATCGGATCGTGAACACGTGGTCATCGGACCTGGGCATCATCAGCACCATCGACGACACCGATCTCTACGCCTTCCGCGCCGAGTTTACGGGCACTGCCGAGGTGCGCATCCAAACCCGCGCGATCGCGACCGAGTCAGGGGAGGATGTCCTTAGAATCAATGCCGCGGGTCAAACCGTCGCCGAGGTCGTCAACGGCTCGACGAAGACCATCCGCTCGAGCCTCGACAGCGCCCTCCGCGTCTTCAACAACGACTTCGTGCAGGTCGGCTACAACGACGACAACTACGCCCTCCGCAGCGATTTCAGCGCTACCAATGTCGGTGTTACCAACGCCGAGTTCACCCGCAAGGACGCGGTGTTCGTGTTCAATGTCGTCGCGGGCAACCTGTACTACGTGCAGGTCGAGAGCGGCCAGTTCTACGAGGACGGATCCTCCGAGGACCGCTCGGCGCGGGTTCCCAGCGTCACCCGCGAGGTCGACTGGGGTTCTGCGCTCGGCGCGTACCAGTTGCACATCAACCAGATGTCGCTCCAGCTCAACGACGTGATCAACGGCGTCGAGGTGCAGGACGATCACGACGACACGGTTCCCGACCCCGGGGCCGCAGCACCCCTGGCGACCATCATCGCGATGGGTCAGCTCGGGGACGGTGCCGGGAACGGCGTCGGTACCATCACCGGCCGCATCCTCAACATGTTCACCTCACCGGAAGTCCCCGCGGGATCCGGCGTCCGCCGCGATACCGACGTGTTCTCCGTGACCGCCAGCGGCGCTGGAACGATGACGATCCGCGTCACGCCGACCTCCGGAAACCTCCTCCCCGATGTGCAGGCATTCTTCCCGTCCGAGTCGGGCGGGATCATCCAGCCCGACGGCAGCGTGCTGCTCACCCTCAGCGACCTCTTCGCCGGTGAACGCTACTTCCTCCGCGTCCGCGGCGCGGGCGGCACCGAGGGCGCCTACAGGATCGACGTGAACTCGCAGCCCGCGGTCGATGATCACGGTGACCAGGGCAAGTGGGCCGACGCCTCCGACCTCGTCCTCCGCGACTTCCTCGGCACAGGCAACGGCTCGGGCTCGATCGAAGTTCCGGGCGACTCCGACGTCTTCCGCTTCCAGGTTCAGACCTACTCCACCCTCACGCTGAACGTCACCGGCGTCGACGCCGCGTTCAATCCCATCGTCGAAGTGTTCGAGGTGAGCGAGGACCCGCGGGGCAACCCGCTGTACCTCAGGATCGGCCAGAACGACGATGCAAACGCCGGGACCACCAACAGCCGGGTCCGTTTCCCGGTCGGTCCCGACCGCATCGTCGACGTCGTCCCCGCGGGCGAAGGCCCCGAGGACCGCGAGTACCCCTACTACTACATCGTTGTCCGCAGCGCCGACCCGCTCGCGGGCCAGGGCCGCTACTCCCTCAACATTCAGTTCACCCAGACCGACGATTTCGCCGACGGCGACTCGGATCTGGACGGCAACTTCGACACCGGCGAGTACGACTTCGCGCATCAGATCAACATCGACCCCGTCACGGGCGCGGGCGCGATCACCGGCAACATCGAGCTCTCCAACGACTCGGATCTCTTCTCGTTCATCCCCACCGCGAGCGGTATCGCGACGCTCATCGTCTCGGGCACCAACGGGAGCGTCGTGCGTCCGCGGATCAGCCTCCTCGACGCGAACGCGAACCCGATCCTTGACGCCAACGGCGACCCGATCACATCGACCGCGGACGACTCCGCCGCGTTCAATCTGGCCTTTATCACCGCGGATCTCGACCGCGGCGTTCAGTACTTCGTGGTCATCGATAGCTTCGAGGACCCGCTCAACCCGAACATCGAGACCTCACGCACCGGCCGGTACAGCCTCAGCCTCACGACCCCGCCGCTGGACGACTACCCGAACATCCGCGAGTGGGACCTGGCCCACACCATCCTGCTCAGCAATCAGGACGGCAACGGGCGGGTCGGCGGCACGTCGCTCGGCGATCCCAGCAACGCTCGGATCAGCCCGACCAACGACACCGACCTGTTCACGTTCGTGACCATCAACGCGGGAACACACTCGATCGTCGCCCAGTCCTACAGCGCAGTCACCGGTCGCTTCGGCGCCCGGGTCCGCGTGTTCGACGCCACCCGCGCGCTCGTCTCCGACACGAGCGCCACCGCGGTTGGTGCGACCGTCACGACCACCCTCCCGGGCCTCACAGTCGGCGCACGCTACTTCGTGCTCGTCAGCCCGCTGCCGGGTCTCGTCGGGTCCACCGACACCGGCGAGTACTCGCTGCTCATCGACGGCCCCGTCCCCGATGTCCCGCCGCCGCCGCCCGACCCCTCCAACATCGACTTTGACGACGCGACCCTTCTCGTGCTGGACGGCCGCACCGGCGACGCGAGGGCGAGCTCCATCATCGAGGTGACCGGTGATCGCGACCTGTTCAAGTTCACCCCGCTGGCCTCGGGCAAGACCTTTATCCAGCTCGTCAAGCCCACGGGTTCGACGCTGAGCGCCTCGCTGCGGGTCCTGAGTGGCCGCGACGCGAACGAGGGAGCCGACAACACCTGGGTTGATGCCGATGGCAACAACATCGAGGTTCGGTTCGACTCCGCCGGCATCCCCGGTGCCATCTCGAACATCGAGTTCGAGGCCGTCGCCGGTCAGACCTACTGGATCATCGTCGATGGTCTGGGTGACTCCACCGGCGGCTACACCCTCTACGTGAACACCATCCCGACGCTCAACCGTCTGTACTTCCCCGAGGGCTTCTCGACCTCATCCATCCGCGAGTTCGTTTCGGTCGTCAACCCCAACTCGGTCGACGTCTCCTACACCGTCCGCCTCAAGTACGAGAACGCCTCGATCCCCGACACCGTCCTCGCCGGCAACCGCATCCTCGCCAACTCACGCGACGGTCTCACCCTGGTCAACCTCGACTTCTACCAGTCGCCCGGGCTGGTCCTCAACCAGCCGTACTCGGTCGTCATCGAGTCCTCCGCGCCGCTGGGCGCGACCCTCGCCCACTACGACTTCGGCACCTCCATCGGTGACTCGTTCACCGAGACCGTCGCCCGCCGCTGGGACTTCGCGCAGGTCGCCCGTCGGCCCGGCGAGGACCTCGACTTCATCATCTTCCACAACCCCGCCGCCTTCGACATCCTCGTCACCCTGACGATGTACCAGTCCGGCCAGTCCCCGGTCGCGGTCACCGGCCGTTACGGCGCCGACCGCCGCGGCGGCTTCGCGCTCGTGGACTTCCTCACGGACTACAACACCGGTGCCGTGGTCACGATCCCCACCGGCGACTTCAGCGTCACGCTGACCGCCGCCCCCGTCGATTCCGCGAACAACGCGGCCTTCGACGGCGTCGTGGCCTCCCTCAGCCACTACAACCTCCCGGCGGGTACCGGCTACGCGGTGCTCGGCGATCCCGACGGCGGCGCGCTCGAAGGCGCCGTGACCAACGTGATCCGCGGTCAGAACGCCAACAGCCAGGTCACCTTCTTCAACCCCTCGGACCTCCCCGCAACGCTCAGCGTTCGCGGGTCGTACATCCGCTCCTCCTCGCTGCCCCAGTTCGGCCGGGCGCTGCAGGTCCCGGCCCGTGGCCAGCTCATCGTCACCGGCGAGACCCTCGGACTGGTCGCCGACCAGCCCGCTGGCCTCACCTACACCTCCGACATCCCCGTGTCCGTCACCTTCGCCACCACTCAGAACGGTGACGCGGACGGCGTGACCGCCAGCGATCAGGCCGGAACCAAGTTCTTCTTCGGCGACGCGTTCATCGACGCGGACAACGCCGGCACCCTCTACTTCGAAACCCTCTTCATCCACAACCCGTCCTCCATCGCGACGACGCTCACCATCAACCTGCTCTTCTTCGACGGCTCCAACGAGACCTACTCACTCGACCTCGCCGCCAATGGCTTCAGCGAGTTCCGCATGCACGAGCTGACCGCGATCAAGGACCAGCGCAACGGCTACCAGTGGTTCGCAGTGGACGCGTCATCCCCCACGCCGGTCGTCATGTCTATGACGCACTACGACCTCTTCCTCGGCGGTGGCTGGGCCACCCAGGGCACGCCCTTCGGTCTGCTGAACGACCTCTCGAAGATCTCCTGATCCCCCCTCTCTGCCCCCGATCCCACCGAGGCCCGGTTCAAAACCGGGCCTCTTTCTTGCGCGCTCGCTACGCTTCAACGTGTCCAAGAAACCCAGACAGCCCCTCGAGGTCCCCCTCCCGCCGCCGCCGAAAGAGCGCGCGCCCGCGCCGTCAAGAATGGCCGACGTGCTCGGTCAAGGCGCGGCACGGGCCGTGCTCGAGAGGGCATGCGGCGCCGGCCGCGTGCATCACTGCTGGATCTTCCATGGCCCCGCGGGTGTCGGGAAGTTCAAGGCCGCGCTCGCGTTCGCGGCGGTGCTGCTCGATCCTACCTCGCGAGCCCTGCCGGCCGGCGGCTTCGAGCCCGAACCGGAAAGCCCGACCCAGCGGCTCCTGCGCGCGGGCGTGCACCCCGATCTCCACGTGGTCACCAAGGAGCTCGCGCGATTCAGCGACGACGAGAGAGCCCGCCTCAACAAGCTCATCACCATCCCGAAGGCGGTCATCCTGGAGCACGTGATCAGGCCCGCCGAGCTGGCGCCTTCGATCCCGACCGATGCGATCGCCTCCAAGGTCTTCATCATCGATGAAGCCGAGCTGCTCGACCGCTCACCCACAAACGCTCCGGTGCAGAACTCGCTGCTGAAGACGCTCGAGGAGCCGCCCGCCCGCACCGTGATCATCCTCGTGACCAGCAACGAGTCGATGCTCCTTCCCACCATCCGGAGCCGCGCGCAGCGCGTCGCCTTCGGCCTGCTCGGCGAGCAACACATGCGCCGCTGGATGGCCACCCTCGACCCCGCGCCGGCCGCGGAAGAGGCGCAGTGGCTGCTCGGGTTCGCTTCCGGTTCACCCGGAGTGTTCTCGAGTGCGCTCGAAGCCGGCATCTTCGCGTGGTGGCAGCGGCTCGCGCCGATGCTCGCACGCATCCGCGCCGGGGCCTTTGTCGTCGAGGCCGGCCCGACGATGTCGGAGCTTGTGGAGGCATACTCGAGCGACTGGGTCGAGCGCTTCCCACAAGCGAGCAAGGAGGCCGCGAACCACGCCGCCGCGGATTGGATCTACTCGATCCTCGGGTACTGGCTCCGGGGCGAGCTGGCCCGCGCGGCGGGCGATCACGATCAGGCCGCGCGGCTTCTGGGAGCGGTCGAGTGCCTCCGGCTCGCGGAGACGCAGACCGCCTCGAACGTGTCGTCGTTGTTCGTGATGGACTCCCTGGCCGCGGGTCTGGCCGCGTGCTGCGCGGGGGAGCGCGAGTTCGTCGCCTGAATCAGGCCGAGACGCTCAGCGGCGGCCGTGCTCCCGTGGTCACCGGGGCGGACGCGGCGGGCCGTGTGGGCGAGCCGGTCGCCGCCGCGGAGCGCTCCTCCGCGAGCTTCTGCATGAGCATGACCCAGGTCTCTCGCTCGTACTCGAGCAGTTCGATGACGCGGGAGAGCTTCTCCGCGTCGCGCTCGTGGCTGGCTTCGATGATCTGGGTGTACATGAAGGAGTAGAGCGAGCGCACCTTTGTTGCGAGGTCGGGGTCGGCGTCGGCCCGGATGGTGGTCATGAGCTCGAAGATGATGTTGCGGCACTGTGAGATGCCGTTGAAGGAGGCCTCGAAATCCCGCTTCTTGAGCCCTTCCGCGCCCTGGTTCGCAAACTTGATCGCGCCGTCGAGGAGCATGAGGCGGAGTTCCTCGGGGCTCGCGGTCATGACCCGCGTGCGCAGATAGGCATTGGCCTGCGGGCTCTGGCCGGGGAAGGAGTTCGTCGGCTGCTGGTTGTTCGGGGTGTTCATGCGGTTTGTACCGTTTCCATCGGCGGGATCGGCAGTCCCCTTTACCCAGATTGCTGGATCGAACCCAGCGAAGACTGCTGCGACTGCAGTCTCGCGATCGTGGTTTCCATCGCGAGGAACTGCCGCTGGAGCGTCGCTTTCCGGCGGTCCAGACGCGCGGTCATCGCTTCGATGCGCCCGTTCTGGAGTTCGACCTGGCGGTCCACGCCCTTCGACTTGGTGGTGAGCACGCCGGTGACGGAATCGACGTAGCTCTTGGCGAGTTCCTCCATCGAGGCGACCACGCCCAGCGACGTGATCCGCTGGCTGCCCGTGGCGTTCCGAACACGGATGCCGGGAGAGATCTCACGGAAGGAGTCGTCGGTCACCTCGCGCGCCGTGAAGAGCTGTTCGACCGCCCCCGGGTCCTCGGCCATCTTCGCGCGGAACTTCTCGACGTCGAACTCCAGCGAACTCCCCTGGCCGACCGTGATGCC
>JBMOHX010000001.1:0-31993 GCA_049317625.1 Phycisphaerales bacterium | reverse complement strand
TCCTCAGCCTCGTCCTCCGGCACAATCCCGCCGCCGCGGGCATCACCCTCGACGCCTCCGGCTGGTGCGACATCAACTCCCTCATCGCCGGCGCCACCGCCAAGGGCAAGGCGTTCACCCGCGACGAACTCCTCGCCGTCGTTGCCTCCAACGACAAGCAGCGCTTCGCGATCAGCGACGACGGCCTGCGCATCCGAGCCAACCAGGGCCACAGCGTCGAGGTCGACCTCGAGCTCCCGTCCGCGCTGCCCCCAGAGATCCTCTACCACGGCACCGTCGAGCGCTTCCTCGACTCCATCCGCCGCGAAGGTCTCAGGAAAAAGAAGCGCCACCACGTCCACCTCTCCGCCGACGTGGAGACCGCCTCCCGAGTCGGCGACCGCCGCGGCGAAGCGATCATCCTCTCCGTCGCCGCGGGCGCGATGTCCCGCGCCGGACACGAGTTCTTCCTCTCGGCCAACGGCGTCTGGCTCGTGGACGCGGTCCCGCCCGCGTTCCTCACGTTCCCCGACTGACGTGTCAGATCGGTACGCCTACCGACGGAACCGGAACGCACACGCCGCCGCGACGAAGAGCCCCACATACACGAAGGCGAACACAAAGACGACGAGTCCTAGCAAGCGATTCGAGCCGCGAGACCGCCGACGCACGCTGATCGCGAACGCCGCGGTCAAGCCCACCAGCACACACGCGAGGATTCCCTGAACCCTGGAATCTCTCATCACCATAAACGAGCCCGTGCCGCACGCGACGCACCCCATCGCTCGGAGCAACACCTGGTCGTTCTCGTCCGCCGTTGAGACTTCCCGCTTCGCGGCGTCGGCTTGGCCGCACTCGGGGCAGGTCAGTCCCCCTGATTCCCCGGCGGTCTGGCCCGAGAGGTCGTAGCCGCAGCGGCTGCATGTCGGTCCTTCGTCGGCGGGCATCATGAGAGTCTACGACTCGCGCAAAGACTTGGTTCAGAGCCGACATTTCAGAGACACCGCCGCGCTCGCTTTGCGCGATCTTGATCAGCGCGCCCAGCGACACGGCCTTTCGAGCAGGTGACGATTTCTCCGCGCGGCATCTTCCGCGCCCTGGAGAGATTGCAATGAAGAATGCGTTCCGTCTTGTCGCCGTCGCCGGGCTCGCCCTCGCGGCCCCCTGCGCCTTTGGTCAGTTGTCCAACGGCGTCGCCGCCGGTGAGACCACCGCGAACTCCTCGCTCCTCTGGACCCGCAGCGAGAGCCTCGGCAACGTGACCTTCGAGGTCTCCACCGACCCCCTCTTCAACAACATCATCCGCACGCAGAATGTCGCCGTCACCGACGTCTCCGCCCCCGTCAAGGCCCCCGTCACCGGCCTCTCCTCCGGCAGCCAGTACTACTACCGCGCTACCGACGCCAGCGGCGCCCGCTCCGCCGGCACCTTCAAGACCCCGACCACCGTCGGCCGCAACGGCTTCCGCATGGGCGTCTCCGGCGACTGGCGCGGCGAGCTCGCCCCGTACCCCTCCCTCCGCAACGTCGCGGGCGCGAACCTCGACATGTTCATGAACCTCGGCGACACCATCTACGCCGACGTCTCCTCCCCCGCCGTTCAGGGTCAGGCCCAGACCCTCGCCCAATACCGCGCCAAGCACAACGAAGTGCTCTCCTCGCACCTCGGCCTCAACATCCACCGCGACATCCGCCAGTCCACCTCGGTGTACGCCGTGATCGACGACCACGAAGTCACCAACGACTTCGCCGGCGGCGCCGCCGCGTCGACCGACCCCCGCTTCGGGACCAATACCGGTCTCATCAACCAGACGCAGCTCTACAACAACGGTCTCCAGGCCTTCCAGGAATACCACCCCATGGAGTCGCGGACCTGGTCCGGCACGGGCGACGCCCGCACCGACGGCCGCCCCGACCTCTACCGCACCCAGCAGTACGGCCAGGACGCCCAGTTCTTCTCCGTCGACGCCCGCAGCTTCCGCGATCAGGAACTCCCCGCGGCGAACCCCGCCAACCCCGCCTCGTGGCCCGGCTACGTCGCCAGCACCTTCACCCCCGGCCGCACCATGCTCGGTAATCCGCAGCTCGACCGCCTCATGGCCGACCTCAGCGCCTCGCAGGCCGCGGGCGTGACCTGGAAGTTCGTCATGATGCCCGAGCCCGCCCAGAACCTCGGCGTGCTCGCGGCCTCTGACCGCTACGAGGGATACGCCGCCGAGCGGAACAACCTCCTCCGCTACATCGACGAGCAGAACATCGAGAACGTGGTCTTCGTCACCGCCGACATCCACGGCTCGCTCGTGAACAACCTCACCTACAACAGCGCTCCCTTCGCCCCGCAGATCCAGAGCGGCGCGTGGGAGATCTCCACCGGCTCGGGCGCCTACTCGGCTCCCTTCGGGCCCACCGTCGCGGGCCTCGCCGCGCAGCTCAACCTTCCGGGTTCGATCCCGATCCAGACCTACCTCTCGCTCCCGGTGGCGCAGCAGGAGGCCTATATCCAGGGCCTCATCAACGCGCAGCTCGGGCCCCTGGGCTACGACCTGCTCGGTCTCCAGGGCTCGGGCATCCCCGCCCAGCTGCTCCAGGGCACCTGGACCGCCACCAACACCTTCGGCTGGACCGAGTTCGACGTGAACCCCCTCACCCAGCAGCTCCGCGTGACCACCTGGGGCGTGCCGTGGTACGACGAGGCCTTCCTCCTCGCCAACCCCCAGATCGTCGCTTCCCTGCAGCCCCAGATCATGCAGCAGTTCACCGTGGACGCGATCCCGGCACCGGGTGCCGGGGCGGTCGCCTTCGGCCTGCTGGCCCTCGCGGGTCGCCGCCGCCGCTGATCTGAATCGGTCTCACCATCGCTTGGCGGGCCTCGGAGAACATCCGGGGCCCGTCTTGTTTTTCGAAGCCGCGTCGGGCCCAGCCTTCGCGCCGTCTTTGCATTCGTCCAAAGCGGCACGGGTACCCTCCGCCCATGACGAACCGACTTCTCGCCGTCTTCGCGATGCTGCTGACTCAGTCCTCGATGGCCCAGGAGCAGCCGAAGGACAACATCGGCCACGACCGCCACGTCCACCACCACAACCCCAAGCACGCCACCGAATCGCCGAGCCCGCTCCGGTTCATCACCAGTCGCAAGAGCGACGTGGTGCTCCCTCTCCCCGAAGAGAAGGACTCCTTCACGTTCGCCGTCTTCGGCGACCGCACCGGCGGCCCCGTGGACGGCGTGAAGGTGCTCGCCGACGCGGTCCGCGACACCAACCTCTTCGAGCCCGACCTCGTCATGACCGTCGGCGACCTCATCAACGGCTACAACGCGCGCGACGCCTGGATGGAGCAGATGCGCGAGTTCAAGAGCATCATGAACGAACTCCGCTGCCCGTGGTTCCCGGTCGCGGGCAACCACGACGTCTACTGGCGCGGACCCGACAAGCCCAAGTTCGAGCACGACGAAGACTACGAAATGCACTTCGGTCCCCTCTGGTACGCCTTCGAGCACAAGAACAGCTGGTTCATCGCGCTGTACAGCGACGAGACCAACCCGCAGACCGGCGAGAAGAACTTCGGGAAACCCGAGAATCACAAGATGAGCGAGGAGCAGTTCTCCTGGCTCGACGGCGTGCTCACCAAGGCCAAGGACGCGGACCACGTCTTCCTCTTCCTGCACCACCCCCGCTGGACCGGCGGCAGCTACGGCAACGAGTGGGACCGCGTGCACCAGCGGCTGGTTTCCGCGGGCAACGTCACCGCCGTCTTCGCCGGTCACATCCACCGCATGCGTTACGACCCCAAGGACGGCATCGAGTACGTCACCCTCGCCACCGTCGGCGGCGGTCAGTCGGGCGACGTGCCGTCGGCGGGTTGGTTGCATCACTACGAGCTGATCACCGTCCGGAAGAACCAGGTCGCCATGGCGAGCATCCCGGTCGGTGAAGCCCAGAACGTCCGCGAGATCACCGGCGAGTTCACGGAAGCCTGCCTCCAGCAGTCGCGCGAGAGGCCACGCTTCGGCTCGGGTGCGAAGGCCTCCAGCAACGGGGCGGTATCGGGCACCGCGAAACTCGAGTACCGCAACGTCACGCCGTACGAGATCGAGCTCACCGTCTCGGCCCAGAGCCCCGATTCACGCTGGATGCTCTCCCCCGACCACACCCACCAGAAGATCGCCCCCGGCAAGACCGCGGTCATGGAGTTCGTCCTCGCGCGCGAGTCGGGCGGCATCGACTCGTCGTACTACCCCCCGGTCGCCTCGATCGACGCCGACGTGCTCATGCCCACCGCCCGATACCCGCTCCCCAACTTCGAGTCAGAGATCCCGGTGGCCCTCGACTCGGTCGAGTTCCCCCCTCTCAAAGACGAAACCGTGCTCCGCCTCGACGGCGACGATGCGCTGATGATCCCGCAGGGCCAGTGCCGGCTCGACGACGGCCCCTTCACCATTCAATGCTGGATGAACGCCGACGACTTCGGCGATCGCGCCGGCCTGATCTGCAAGACCGAATCGTCCGACTACGGGATCTTCGTCAGCAACGGCCGCCCTGAGTTCTCCGTCTTCCTCGGCTCGGCGTACGCGGTCGCGCGGGCGCCCGAAGGCACCCTCACACCCGGGACCTGGTATCACGTCGCCGGCGTCTTCGACGGCAAGGAGGTCCGCCTCTACATCGACGGCAAGGTCGTCGGACGCACGCCCGGCGAAGGCGTCCGCAAGACCAACAAGCTCCCGCTCGTCGTCGGCGCCGACGTGGGCGGAAACGGCGAACCCAACTCGTTCTTCAAGGGCCGCATCGACGCCGTCGAACTCGCGCGAGGTGCGCTGTACACGGGAGACTCCTTCACCCCAACGCGCCACGCGTCGGCCAAGCCCGCGACCGTCTTCATGACGAACATGGAACGCCGCATCGGCCAGCGCGTGCAGGGCTCACTCGGCGAGCGCGAGACGTGGATCGGCGAAGTCCACGGCTCACCCCGCGTGGTCATCGAAAAGAAGTAGTCCACTCACCGGCCGCGCAGCATCCAATGCACCGCGAACGGCACCGGCCACAACAGAAACGGGGTCATCAGCACCCGCTCGACCGGGGTCGCCCGACGCACCGCGCCCCACCCGACGTACCCGGCCCCCGCGATGCACACGATCACCGCGAAGGACGCGTTGAGCGCGAGCGCCATCGCCGCACCCATCGACAGGAACCCCGAGAGCAGCACCCGCGACGCGAGGAAACGCGGGCCGGGCGCTGGCCTTTCCGCCGCGGCGTCCGGCTCGCCGCACTCGGGGCAGCGGACACCGGGCGCATGGGTCAGTGTCTGGCCCGAAAGGTCGTAGCCGCACCGTGTGCAGTTGACGGAATGAGCCGGAGTCTCCACGCGTTCAACATGATACGGTCGAGCCCTCGTCGAGCCCTCGTCGAGCCCTCGTCGAGCCCGATCAGCCGGGGCCGCCCGGGCCCGGACCGAACGTGATCATGTTCTTCCCCTGACGCTTGCCCTGCATCGCGAGCTCGTCGGCGCGGGCCAGGAGCTGGTCGGTCGTCGAGCCGTCCCAAGGGAATGTGGCCAGTCCGCCCGACACGGTCAGCGTTCCCGCGCTGCGATCCGACAGCCTGGGGAAGCGGTGGTGCGAGACCTGATCCTGGAACCGGCGCGCGATCTGGTGCACGTCGGCGGGGTGCTTGCTCCCCTCCTGCCGCGGCCCCTCGGGATCGTGGAAGACCACAACGAACTCATCGCCGCCGAGCCGGCAGACACGGTCCGACGGACGGATGACGCTCGTCAGCAGCCCGACGATCTCGCAGAGGATCTTGTCGCCCGCCTCGTGGCCGTGCTGATCGTTGTACTGCTTGAAGTTGTCGATGTCGATCACCATCACCGAGAGCTGCTGGCGCTGAGACCGGGCCTGATCCACCGCAGCGCCGAGAAACCGCTCGAAGTACCTGCGGTTCCACGCGCCGGTGAGGTGGTCCCGGAACGCCGCGTCGCGCAGCTGCGTGTGCTGGCCGTGCAGCCGCAGCCAACCCGCCAACCACTTCGCGTGCCCCGCCAGCACGCTCACGGGCGTGCGCTCGGAGGTGAGGCAACCCAGCTCGCCCCCGTCCCACGACACCGCGACACCACGCGCCGAAGACCCCTCGCGCGAACGGTGGAACTGGATGCTCACATCCCCGCAACGGTCACGCAGGATCTCCACCGCAGCGGGGAGCGGATCAAGCCCCTTGAGCACCAGCGCGACCAGCGCCGTGTCGCCGCACGCCCCGGCGCGCGGCGAGGTCTCGGGACGGCGCACCTCCACCAGCGGGGGCTCCTGTCCCGCCAGCGACTCGACCTTGGGTTCGAACACAGGGTCCACCACCGACGCGGCCTTGGCGACGGCGACCTGATTGGGGACCGCGACCTGACTCGGTACCGGGACCTGATTCGGCACTGCGAGCAAAGAACGCACACTCTCGGCGTGCGCTTCCGAGGGAACGATCGCGTCGAAGAGAACGCTGAACGGCAGCGGGCCGCCGTCACTCATCGCGACGACGCGCACACCGGGGCAGAGCCCGCGGAGGCTCTCGACAAACTCGCCGAGCCGCCCTCCCGCGGCGGAACTCTGCGAGGCACCGCAAAGCTCGGCCTGCACTTCGCGGGCGAGGACGACCACCGGTGAGAGCTCCGACTCGCTCACCGGGAAAGCGACTTCGCCGATGGCATCCAGCGCTGAGTGAACGCGCACCAGCATGAGCGAGGAGTCCGCCCGCAGCGCCGAGTCGATGCCCGTCCTGCCGACGAGCACAACCCGCGTGACCTTCGAGCTGACATCACCAAGCCCACCCATGGCGACGACGTCCTTCGCCGAGCTCGACGACACGGTCACACCGTTTCGTCGATTCGACGGAAAGAGGGTACGATCCAATGGTGCGCCGCGAGGTGTCATGAGAGGTCCGAGAACTTACAACTCGCGCCTGGGGTCGGTTGCCAAAAGCAGAGCGAGTTCTTCGTCGGTGAGCAGGTGGGCGGGCTGGGTCGGCTGAGGCCGCGCCTGCACCATCGAAACCTTTTCCATCGGGCCCTGTTCCAACGGGCCCTGTTCCAACGGGCCCTGCTCGTCGCCCGCGAGCCGCAGCTTGGGGACCTCGACGCTCCTGAGCACGGGAGCCGGCGCCGGAGACGAGGCTTCACCGAAATCGCGGGGCGAGGCGGCGCGGAGCCGGGGCGACGTCGTCCGGTCGTAGACCCACACCGCCGCGTTCAACGGGTACTTCTGCATGAGCCTCGTGAGCGATCCAGCCGACGGGTGCGAGCGAGGCTCAACGATCAGCAGCACGACCGAGTTGCGCGGCGCATCCGCGGCTTTCGCGAGCGTGCACACGGCGGCGAACGCCGCGAACTCGTTGTCAGCGCGCTGACTCAGTTCGATCGACTTCGTGCGCAACGCGCCGATCAACTCAGGATCGACGGGCTGTCGCCTCGGATGCCAGATCACACAACGCGTTGACTTCATGGAGGCCTTGGACGTGCCCGCGCTCATACCGTCATCCTACGAAGAGCCCCGCTGCTCGTCGCTCAAAATCCCTAGTTTTCGTGCAAAAGTGCCGCGGCAACCCGCGCCGCCCCGTCGGCGGGACCCAGGGTCGCAAGCCCCCGCTTCATCGACTCCCGAAGCTCCGCTCGACTGAGGAACGATTCTAATGTCACGCCCGCTCGCTCGAGATTCTTCTCTGGAGTAACGAAGTCCGTTTCAACGTGCGCCGCGCCCGCCCGCAGCAGCGAGCTCGCGTTGTGACGCTGGTGATCGTCTTTGTGGAAAGGGTACGGCAGGAACAGGCTCGGCACCGCGTTGGCCCATGCTTCCGCCACGCTCCCGGCCCCGGAACGGCTCACCGCGACATCCGCCGCTCTCCACACCATCCCCATTTCCCTGAAGAAGGCCGCCACCCGCGCGGGAATCCCCGCGCCCTCATACGCCGCCCTTACGGCGTCCTCTCCGGCTTTCCCCGTCTGGTGGATCACCTGCCATCCGCCGGACCGCATCACGTCCCCCCGTTGCCCCACGAACGCGATCATGAACTCGTTGATCGAGCCCGCACCCTGGCTCGCCCCCGTCACCAATAGCGTCGGGCGATCCGGGCTCAGACCCAGGGCGACCCGGCACGCGCCAGGGGAGTCGGCGCATACCGCCCCCGCTCGAACAATCGGTGGCACCAGCGTCCACCCGCCCCCTACCCGCGCGTTCGTTGCCAGCGGCGCGGACGTCACCACCGACCTCGCCTTCGCCGCGATCCAGCGGTTCGCCCGCCCCGGCACCGCGTCGAGATTCACCAGCACGATCGGGACGCCTTCAACCCGCGCCGCCTGGGCCATCGGCGCGGCGACGAAGCCACCCATCGCCACCAGCATGGTCCGAGCGTGACCGGCCTTCACCCGGCGCAGCAGTTCGCGCGAGGCCCGCAGCGAAGCGCCCCAGTTCAATACGAACCTCGTAAGGGTCCGTGGGCTCAGACCAAAGGGCCTCGCATCCAGCGGCGTGAAACTCGCCGACTGGCCCGCGATCCGTTCCTGGCTCAGGATCGAGCGGTCGATCTCGCGGGTCGAGCACACGAACGAGAGCGCCGCCGCGGGGTCGAGCGCCGCGATGTGCTCGGCGATCGCGAGCGCGGGGAAGATATGGCCGCCGGTTCCGCCACCAGCAAAGACGAACGCCCGTTGCGCGCCTGGAGCGTTCATGCCTGCGCGTGAACCGGGGCCGTGAGGTCAGGGCCGGGATCGGACGGGGCACCGGCCTCCGAGCTCGCGGGGTGCATGTCGATCACCGGCAGCGGCGCGGCCGCCACTCGGGTCCGATCGATCGAGATCACAACGCCCAGCGAGAACGCCGTGAGAATCCACCCGGTGCCGCCCGCCGAGAGCAGCGGCAGAGCGATCCCCTTGTTCGGCGCAAGCCCGGTCACCACCGCAAGGTTGAACACCGCCTGGAATCCCACCATCGCCGGGACTCCGAAGGCGACCAGCCTGAGGATCGAGTTGCGCTCGCGTTTCGCAACCGCGAAGCCCGCCACCAGCAGCATCGCGAACAAGCCGCAGACCAGCGCGGCCCCGGCGATGCCCAGCTCCTCGCAGATCACCGCGAAGATGAAGTCGTTCTTGTCCTCCGGCAGGTACCCGAACTTCTGGAGGCCGTGGCCGAGGCCGCGCCCGAAACCCCCGCCGTTCGAAACCGAGATCAGCGACTGAACCGTGTGGTACCCAATCCCTTTCGGATCGTCGTACGGGTCAAGGAACGCGAGGATCCGCTTGCGGCGGTAGTCGCTCGACAGAATCGCCGCGCTCAGCCCGAGCACCCCGATGGGAACGCACAGCAGAAAGTGCCAGACCTTCGCGCCGCCCGCCACCAGCAGCAGGCAGGCCATCCCCCCGATGAGCGCCCCCGTCCCGAGATCCTCAAGGATGATGAACCCCGAGATCGCGCCCACGATCAGGAGCATCGGCAGCAAACCGCGGGCGAACTCCCCGATCTGCCCCGCCCGCGCCCAGCAGTACCACGCGACCAGCGGGATGAGCCCCCACTTGGCCAGCTCGCTCGGCTGCACGCTCAGCGCGTCACCCATCCCCGGAACCGGCAACCTCAGCCAGCGGTGCGCGCCGTTGATCTCCGCTCCCAGCCCCGGAACGTACACCAGCCCGCACGCGAGCAGCATCGCCCCACCGACAATCGCCAGCGGCTTCGCCAAGCCCACGAGGTCATCCGCCTCGAACGGTCCTGGCAGCATCGCGAGCATGCGGCGAGCCGGGAGCATCGCCCCCACACCCATCGCCGCCACGGCCAGCAGCATGTACAGCGTTTGCCTCGACAGGATGATCGCGTCCGCCGTCAGCACCGGCACCTGGGGCGCCGTCGTGCCCACGCGCGCAACAGACATCACCGCCGAGTTCACCATCACAACACCGATGGTGAGCAGCGCGATGACGCACAGCGCGATGACGTGTCCGGCGCGGATCATGGAGCCTCATCCTATCGGCCCGCGCAAGTTCCCACGATCAATCTTCTGCCGGCCGCCCCAGGTATCCTCCGCCGCGTGGAGCCCACCATCAACGAAAGCTGGCCGGAGTACTGCTGCGCCATCATCCGCGACCACGCGGGTCGCTACTTGCTGGAAGAACGGCCCCCCGACACCCGGCTCGCCGCGGGGAAGCTGACCTGCTTCGGCGGACGCCGAGAGCCCGGAGAGCACCCGGACGCTTGCATCGCCCGCGAACTCCTCGAAGAACTCGGACTCCGCTCAGCCCCCGCCGACCTGGGGCCTCACCGCCTCACCCTCCGCATCGGCCCGCGTCGCGTCGCCTGGTTCTACACGCTCACCATCGACGCCGCAACGACTCTCCAGACCGAGGCGGGACGCCAACCGCGTTGGATAGCCCCCAGCGACCTCGCGCACCATCCCCTCTCGGAATGGCATATCGCGGCGATCGCGGCGGTCGCAGAAGGCAAGAGCGAACTCGATTTGGCGAGACCCGTCTAGATCAGCGACGCGGCTGCAGGTTGCGGGCCGCAACCAGCTCGACCTCGATGATCACCTTCTGATCAGTCGGGTGCGCACCGCTCATCGGGTTCGGGTTGGCCTTGTTCATCGCCTTGGGGGCGGTGATCTTCCGCTTTCCGCCCGGCTTCATCCCGTCGAGCCCGAAGCTCAGCGGCTGGTACTCGTTGGGGAACCAGATGTGCGGCGGCTTGGTCGCATCGCACTTCTCCAGTTCCTTGCCGTTCTCATCCGTGATCGTGAAGTAGGTCACCGCGACGCACTGGCCGCTGATGGCCTCGCCCTCGCCGACCTTGGTGTCCTCGGTCTGGATCGCGTCCACGAGTTCAATCGTGAACACGAGATCAGAGTTCGGCGGGATCGACGCACCAGCGCCACGCTCTCCGTAGCCCAACGCGGCGGGAACGGTCAGGCGGCGGACGCCGCCGATCTTCATCCCCGGAACACCCTTCTGCCAACCAGCGATCACACCACTCAGCGGGAACGCCACCGGTTCGCCGCGCTGGAAGGACGAATCAAAGACCTTGCCGTCGGCCTTCAGTGTGCCGTGGTAGTGGGCAACGACAGCGCCCCCGGCAAGCACCTCATAGCCGGTGCCGACCTTCAGGTCCTCGATAATGAGGCCACCCTCGAGCTCCTGACGATTGACCACGGGACCATCCGGCACCGGGATGCCCTGCGGGGCCGCGGGAGTCGCCGGCTGCACGGCCTCGGGCTGCGCAGCGTTCGCGGGGGGAGCGCTCGCGGGAGCAGTCTTGCCCTCCTGCGCGGTCACGGAAGCCGTCAGAGCGGCGAGGCACACAATCGAGGCGGCGGTGATGATCTTTTTCATGGGGCGAAAGTGTAGCACCGCCCCCAGCGCCCGAGACGGCCCGTCCGCCTCAGTCCTTGATGTCAATGCACCGGTAGTACATCATCTCGAAGTCGATGACCACCTTCTTGGAAACCGGGTGGCTCTTCCCGAGCCCCTTGGCCAACGCAAACTGGCGCGGCACAGTGATGCGGCGGTGCCCCCCGGCCTTCATGCCCTCCAGCGCCAGATCCATGGGCTGGTACTCCCCGTGCACCCAGATGTACGGCTTGTCGGGGTCCGCCTTCTCGAGCACGTTCCCGGCCTCGTCCTTGATGGTGAAAGGACCGACGGCGACGAACCGCCCAGAGAGCGGCTCTCCCTCACCCTCCTTGATGTCCTCGACCTTGATCGAATCGACGATCTCGACCGTGAAGATGACGTCCGCGTTGGGCGGCACCAACTCCAACTGGTCGGTGTTGCGCTTCAGGCCCTTCTCCGCGTAGGCCAGCGCGGCGGGAATCGTCAGCCGGCGGATACCCCCCACCTTCATCCCCGGGAGCCCCTCCCGCCAGCCCTTGAGCGCGGTCGCGAACGACTGCGCAAAGGGCTCGCCCCGCGCGTACGAAGAGGCGAACTCCTTCCCGTCAGCCCTCAGCACTCCCTGATAGTGCACGACCGCGTGCGAGGTCGCGGTGATCGCGTCGCCATCACCCATCCGCAGGTCCTCGACCACCACGCCGCTCTCAAGCTGGCGACGCTCCATCGCGACGCCTGTGGGCACCGGGAGCGCGGGGAGCTTCTCCTCCGCGGGTTGGGCGACCGGCTCGGGCTTGGGTTCCTTGGCGGGGACCGGACCCGGACCGATCTGCGCCTCAGCGCAGGATCCCAACACACCGAACACGCTACAAACAATCACGAGTAGGCTTTTCATGAGATGCTCCAACGGTATGCACTCGGCAGCACTTATCGGCTCCCCGCTGCCCCAGCTCGAGAGCGAAGAAGCACGCCCTCACGATTCAAAAAATGCAGGATGTCGTCTGGAGAATCCCCGGCTCAAGCGATCCTCTGAAAGCGCCGAAAAGCCCTCCATGGCAAGAGGATCCCCGCACTGGAACTGGGCGCTGGCCTGGGCTGTCCTGACGCCCGCCATCTGCGGCGCGCAGACGCTGTTCGTCCGGCCGACGGGGAGCGACTCGAACGACGGCCTCTCCGCGAACACCGCCCTCCGCACAATCCAGCGGGCCGTCAACCTCGTCTCGCTGCCGGGCGCGACGATCTACGTCTGTCCGGGAACGTACCCGGAACAAGTCTCGCTCAGCAGCACGACGCGCCGTGGCACCCCGACGCAGCCGATCCGTCTCGTGGGCGATACCGCTGGCACTCGCTTCGGAGTGACCCCCGGAGCGGTCACCATCAGCGGGGGAAGCTCGCGCGCGTATGGGCTGGTGGTGCAGTCGAGTGGAGACTGGTCGTTCGAGAAACTCACAGTGTCGGGGCAGACGTCCGGCAACGCGTATTGCGTTTCCCCAAACGGCGGCCTCACGTTCGACGACTGCGTCTTCACCGTCACGCCCAACTGGGGCCTCTACGTCGCATTCGGCCAGAACCTGACAGTGAACTCCTGCACGTTCATCCGCAACGCGGCCAGCCGCTACTGCACCTACCTGTACCAGACCGGGGGCAACCGCATGACCATCACCGGCAACCGCGTGCTGCTGAGCGGATCCTCGTACCTCAGCACCACCCAGCGCACGGGCCAGCTCAACACCATCATCTACGGGATCATCGCGCTCCCGTACGTCAACACCAACAACACCGTCGTGATCCAGAACAACGCGGTCTCAGACGCGACCTACGGCGTGTACTGCTACGTCCCCTACGCGAGCGCCACGAACTCCGTCACGATCTCGAACAACCTCGCGGAAGGGTGCTACTACGGCACCTATGTCTACACGCCTTCCCCCAACCCGTGCACCGTCACGAACAACATCGTCGGCAACAGCTACACCTCGTACATCTACACGCCGTCGGGAACTGTGGACAGCTTCCTCGTCTACAACCTCACCAGCAACCCCTGCGGCTCCAACTGGATGTCCTGCGGATCGCTCGTCGCCGCGACCAAGCGCAACATCCTCTTCAACCAGACGCCCACCTACGCGAACGCCTCCGACGGTGACTTCACGCTGACCGGCACCGTCGGGATCGACCAAGGTACGTCTCTTGGAGCAGCGACGACAGACATCCTCGGAGCGGCTCGGCCGACCGATGGCGACGGCGACGGGGCCGGCGAGTTCGACCTCGGACCCTTCGAGTCCAACGCGGGCCGCCCCCGGCTCAAGGTCGCCCGTTGGCGAGAGACCTCCGCGTACTGAACCTCGACGTCAATCCCCATCCGAGGGCGGCATCGCGCAGTGGCCGCCGTGCTTCTCGTGGTAGTCCTGGTGGTACGCCTCGGCGGGCCAGAACTCTCCGGCATCCTTCGCGGCCAGCACCTGGGTCACGATCGGGCGCTTCTGGTACTTGGGCTTCTTCGAGAGCTCATCGATCAAGGCCCTCGCCGCCTTCTGCTGTTCCTCGTCGTTCGTGAAGATCGCCGAGCGATACTGCTCACCCTCGTCGGGCCCCTGCCGATTCAGGGTCGTCGCATCGTGGAACTTGAAGAACTTCTCCAACAGCTGCGTGTAGCTGATCACCGAGGGATCAAACGTCACCATCACTGTTTCGGCGTGGCCCGTGTCCGACGAACACACCTGCTTGTACGTGGGCTTCTCGACCTTGCCTCCCATGTACCCGCTGACCGAGTTCACGACCCCCGGGGTCTGCTGGAAGCGGTCCTCGACCCCCCAGAAGCAACCGCCCGCGAAGTACGCGGTCTGCGTGGCGAGGGGCTTCGCCGGCAGCTCCGCCCCCTTCTCAAAGAACTCCAACGACACCGAGTTCAGGCAGTAGCGCAAGCCCGTCGGCGCAGGGCCGTCCTCGAAGACGTGACCGAGATGACCGCCGCACCGCGTGCAGAGGATCTCGATGCGCTCCATGCCGTGCGCCCCGTCCTTCTTGTACGCGACGTGATCGACGTCCACCGGCTGGAAGAAGCTCGGCCAACCCGTCCCCGAGTTGAACTTGTGCTCCGACGAGAACAGCGGAAGCTGGCACAGGCGGCAGGTGTACGTGCCCTGCTTCTTGTTGTCGAGAAGGTTGCCGCAGAACGCCGGCTCGGTGCCCTTGTTCAGGATGACCCGCGACTCCTCCGGCTTGAGCTTCTTCGCGAGCTCCTCGATCCGCTCGTTCGTGAGCGGCGTGATGTCGTACGCCGAGCGCGAGAGCTTCTTGGTCGAGGGCTGGTCTTTGGAGGTTTCGGCCATCTTCATGTCGGATTTCTCCCCTGGCGAAGGTTCAGAGCCCGGCATCCTGGAACGCAACAGGTCGTTCCCGGGCTGCTCCGCTCGCGCGATCGCCAGCCACATGCTCCCGGCCACCGCGAGCAATCCCGTCAAGAGGAAAACACTCTTCCCGAACGCGGTCGACATGGGTAAGGACTCCTGGTGCCCCGCGATGGGTTCGCGGCTGGCAGCCTTTAAGATGCCGCGAGGAGCAAAGCGTGACCTACCCAGGGTACCCGTTCCTTCACCGCCCCAGGCCGAGCATCGGGCGGCTACTTCCGAGCGTTCTCCGCCGCCGCCTTCACCCGCGCCGCCGTCTCGTCGCCCCGGCAGTTCTGGAAAATCTCCACGATCGAGCCGTCTTTGCCGACGACCACCGTCGCCGGGAACACCTTGATTCCCAGGTCCTTCGCGAGCTGGTCGGCGTTCGGGAGGTGCTCCCACGAGATGCTGCGATCCTTCAGCGCCTTCCCGGCCGCGTCCTGCGACTTCTCGCGGACCGAGGCCGCGTAGATCTTCACGTCGGTAACGTCCTTGATCGAAGCGTTCAAGGCTGGCTGCCATGACTTCTGCGGCATCCAACTGCCGAAGAAGTCGATCACCACGACCGACCCCTTCAGCGAGTCCACGCTCACCTTGTTCCCCGACGCCGAGGTGATCTCAAACGCCGGGAGCTTCGTCACGGGGACGGGCGCGGCCGCGGGAGCCGGCTGGGGAGTCGGTGCGGCGGGGCCAGCGGGCACCGGCGGATTGGCTGGCTTGGGTGCCGGTTCGCCCCCCTGTGCCTTGGCCTTTGCCTCGGCCTCCTGTGCCTCCCGAAGCTTCTCTCTGGTCTTGATCTCGTCCTCGCTCAACTTCTCTTCCGCCGGCTGACCTTTTTGGGGGCTGCCGCCGCCGAACAGGCGGGCGTTCTCCGCGTCGACCTTCGCCTGCTCCCCGGCCGGGAGCTCGGCGTTCGCGGCGTCCTGAGCGCCCCGCGGCTGGAAGCGGTCTTCGGCGTAGTCTTTCGGAGCCTCCACGCGGGCCTGCGCCGCCGTCACCTTCGACTCGTCGCGCGAGGCCTCGATCTCGGAAATCTCGACCACCATGCTGCCGGCGACCTTCTCGCCCTCGATGATCTTCTCGACCTTCCGGGGAAGGCGATCCTCGACGCCGAAGCACCACCGAACCTTCGACTTCTTCGCGCCAGACGTCGCCACGAGCACGTCGCAGTCAACGCCCGCGACCGACTGCCGATCCTCGAGCGTGAGCGAAGTCGCAGCGAACAGCGTCGCGTACGGATTCGGTCCCACCAGCTCCGCGATCCGCGAGGCCGAGGCGATCTGCAGCGCGCCGCTCCTGGCTTCGCGCGGCCGACGCTCGACGACCTTCTTTTCCTTGTGATCAACGAACTCGACGGTTTCCCTGCGCCACGCGACATCGAACTCCTGGTCGCCGCCCGAACGCCCCTGGCCCGTGCCCTTGGCTCGGACAAGCCAGTTGCCCGACTCGTCACGCATCATCCACACCGACGCGTTGGTCTTCGGAGACATCGACTCCATCGACTCCGTCCCGTACGCCCTCGCCTTGTACGTGAGGCTCTTGGCCGCGCGGATCGCTTCCGCGGCGTCCCGCAGCAGGCGGTGCTCCGGGCCGTCGCGCTGCTCGTCCGCCGGCTTCTCCACCGCGGCCGGCTGCTCCGGTGCATCAGGCTTCAGCTCCGGAGCTTTGGGCTTGGGCTTTGCATCATCTTCCTGGTGCTCGGGCTGGTCTTGAGCAAAGCTCACGGGTGCACCGGCGGCCAGCAGGAGAAACGCAACGGGGAGCGAGAGCAAGGTCGAAACACGATTCATCACAGACGTCTCCATCATGGGGTCTTCGAACGCCTCGCCATCAGCAAGGGTCCGGAAGGGTTTCATCGGCTCCGGCACCCCCGAACAACGCGCGCAGCGCGAGTCCAGGGTCCGATTGTCTCATCAGGTGTTCGCCAACGAGGGCGATGCGCACGCCCGCTTCGCGCAATCTTGCGAGATCGTGTGGCGTTCGGATACCCGATTCCGCTACGAACGACGACCGGTCGGCGACCAACGCCGCCAGCGCCATCGCGTGGCCCAGATCGACCCGCATCGTCCTCAGGTCCCGGCTGTTCACGCCGAGCAATACCCGCTCCCGCCCCTCAACCACCGGAAGCACCCTCTCCAGATTCTCGCGGTCGTGGACCTCGACCAGCACCGACATGCCCAGCGCCAGCGCCGGCTCGAGCAGCGCCTCGAGCTCGCCTCCCGGCAGGCACTCGGCGATCAGCAACACCGCGTCCGCCCCCGCCGCGCGGCTCTCCCACACCTGCCAGGGGTCGATCAGAAAGTCCTTCCGAAGCACCGGCAGGGGGCAGGCCAGCCGCACCCTCTCGATGTACGAGAGATGCCCGCCGAAGAACTTCTCATCCGTTAGACACGAAATCGCCGAAGCGCCGCAGGCGTGGTACCGTTGGGCGATCCCCTCCGGCAGGAACCCCTCGCCCGCGTACTCAGGACGGATCAGGCCCGCGCTCGGGCTCATCCGCTTGATCTCCGCCCGGATGAGCCCCTTGCTGGGCGACATCCGCTTGATCTCCGCGATCACGGACGTGCGGTCGGCAGGCCCCCGCCGCACCGCCGCGGCGAGTTCGCGGGGCGGCGGCTCGGCCAACGCTCGGCCGCGCAGCTCGGCGAAGGAGAGCAAGCTCTTGGCGCGTTCGACCTCCAGCCTCTTGTGCTCGACGATCTCCGCGAGGATGGCGGGGGTTTGGTTCACGCTGCTCATTGTTGGCCTGCTGATGGGTGCGGCAGCGGACGCCTCGGCGGCACCGGACCTCGGGACCCAGGTCGAGAAACTCGCCACGCAGGCCGGGGCCACCGCCAAAGACGCCGCGGCAGATTGGGTCAAGCAGATCCGGGCCGACCCCTGGACATGGCTGCACCTGATCGGCGGCGCGGTCGCGCTCGCGGCGCTCTGGTTCCTCGGGGTGCTGAAGAAGGACTCCCTCAGCGCCGGAGGGCCTCGAAAGGTCGAATCTCACCCCACGGTCATCTGGCTCGCCAGCGGCGCGCTCGCGTTCCTGGCGATGGTCGCTGGCGGGGTCATCGCGGCATCGACGCTGGGGATCACGCCCGGATCTTCGAGCCTCCGTGACGCCGCGCTCCTTCAGCTCGGTAACTACGCGATCTCCGTGCCCACCGCCCTGCTCTTGGCCCGGCTGATGGCGATGTCCGCGCCGGACTCGGGCATGACCGTCAAGCCCCCGGACTTCACCAAGGGCATCTTCGCCCTCCTGCTGGCGTGGCCGCTCGTGCAGTGCACGGCGATCGGGGCCGCCTGGGTCACCGTGAAGTTCGGCGGCCCCGCGCCCAGCGACGTCGCCCATTCCACGCTCGCCGCGCTGCAGGCAAACGGCCGCGACCCCTGGGCGCTCGCGCTCGCCGCGTGCGCGGTGCTCGGCGCACCCATCGTCGAAGAGTTCATCTTCCGCGGGTGCTTGCAGTCCGCGCTGGTCGGGCTCTTCGGTAGGCCCTGGGTCGCGGTGGCCGCGACCAGCGCCGCATTCGCGGCGATGCACCTTGGCGAAGCCCGCGCCGGCACCTGGCACGCGATCGCGGCACTGTTCATCTTCGGCGCCGCGTTGGGCGTGGCGTTCGAACGCACTCGGAGCCTCATGGTGCCCGTGGTGATGCACGTCCTGTTCAACCTCGCGAACATCCTCCTCACGCTGGTCAAGACCTAAGCGGCGGGAGTTCCTACCCTCCCCGGCCATGACCAACGCCACCATCTCCTCGGGCCGGCCGCGCATTCTCACAGGGGACACCCCCACCTCGACCGGGCTCCACCTGGGCCACTGGGTGGGCTCGCTCGAGAACCGCGTCCGCCTGCAGGACGACTACGACTGCTACTTCCTCGTGGCGAACATGCACGCGTTCACGACGCTCGCAGAGAAGACCGACCAGATCCGCGAGAACACCATCGGCATCGTGAAAGACTGGCTGAGCGTGGGCCTCGACCCCGAGCGCAGCGTCTTCGTGCTCCAGACCGAGATCCCCGCGATCGCCGAGCTCAGCTGGTACTTCGCGATGCTGCTCCCCTTCAACCGGGTGATGAACAACCCCACGATCAAGACCGAGATCGACATGAAGGGACTGGGCGACACCTACAGCTTCGGCTTCCCGATGTACGCCGTCGGCCAGTGCGCCGACATCCTCGCCTTCCGCCCCGAGCTCGTGCCCGTGGGCGAAGACCAGGAGGCCCACATCGAGATGTGCCGCGCCGTCGCCGGGAAGTTCAACCAGGTCTACTGCGGCGTCGGCAACCGCGTCCCGGTCGAGGAGCACGTCAAGGCCGGCGGCGTCTTCCCCGTGCCCAAGGCCAAGATCGGGCGCGTCGCACGCCTCCCAGGGATCGACGGCATCAACAAGATGAGCAAGAGCCTCGGCAACGCGATCTTCCTCAACGACTCCGCGAAGGAAGTGCAGAAGAAGATCAACAAGATCACCACCGGCCGCCAGAGCCCCACCGAACCCGGCGATCCCAACAACATCCTCATGAAGTTCTGCGAGGCCTTTCTCACCGAGTCCCGCGCCGCCGAACTCAAACAACGCTACACCGCCGGTGACAACATCGGCGACGGCCACATCAAGCAGGAACTCGGCGAGGCGATCAATGCCCTCCTCGAACCCATGCGCCAGCGCCGCGCCAAGCTCGACGGCGCCGAGGGTGACCGGATGGTCGTCGATCTCATCCGCGCCCACGTCCGCAAGGCCAACGCCCTCGCCGAAGAGACGCTCTACCTCGCGAAGAAGGCGATGAAGCTCGACTTCGGCCCGCGCACCCTGACCTGATTCGCCCGCCCACTGCGCGCGGACGATCGCTCCGCTCATCCAAAAACAGACCGAGCCGAGAAGGTCTCGGCCCGGTCCGAATCTTCACTTGCAAGACCGCGTTCAGCGGCGACGACGACCCGCCGCCAGAGCGCCGAGGCCCGCCAGAGCGAGCACGCCCGGAGCCGGGACCACGGTGATCTGGTCCTGAGCGCTTCCGTTCTCGAGCACCACGATCGACTCGGCGGCGCCAGCGTACGTGGCGCTGGTGATCGCGCTGAGCCAGGACGACGCGAGGGCGATCGTGTCCGCCGGAGCGTTGATCGTCAGACCACCGCCCGCGAAGTCGAGCCCGCTGTCGAGCGCGATCTCCCACACCGCAACCTGGAACGCGGACGACTCGACGGCCGTGTTGATCTGCGCGAAGTAGCTCCACCAGAGGCGGCCCAGGAGGGCCTCCTGCACGGGGGAGAAGCCGTGAGCCGCGGCCGAGACGACGTTGTACGTGTAGTCGTTCCCGCCGCTGACGTGCTGGTTGATCTCGACGCAGTACGTGTTGAAGGTCGACGCGATCGTCGTGTCAACGCCCGGGCCCGGGGCATCGACGCGCGTCCAGGTGAACTTCACCGTCTGGTAGTTGCCCATGCTGGTCTGCACCTGGCGACCGTAATCACCCGTGTAGTTCGCCGTGACGACCGCGCCCTGCGCGACCGAAACCGCGGCGGCGGCGCCGACGACCGCAAGAATCATGCTGTTCTTCATCTCAGTCTCTCTCTTCAAAGTGCGCACAACAAAACGACGCGCACCGATCGCAAGGAATGAACGACATGTTCATCGAGAGGCGCCGGGTTCACGCACCGGCGATTCCCCCCTGCGCGCGGAAACGCACACGGGGGCTTTGGTCTTTGTTCCTCTCTCTCCTCTGCCGACATTCTCCCGTCAGGGTCGAAAGAGGCAAGCACAAACAATGGTTCCTCGCGCACCGCCCAGCCACATCTCCGCGCTCACGGCGCCAGCGGCGCTTTTCTCGGGCCTTGCGAACCGTTCTCGGACGCTCTCACAAGGACTTCACGCGCCCGGATCGACCCACACCACGGTTCGCCGGGTTGTAGTACTCCCACACCGCCGCGCCCGGCGTCGTCACCTCCACGGGCATCGTCGAACGCATCCCGTAGTCCAGCCTCACCGCGCCGCCCGCCGGGATCGACGTCAGATACACGATCACCGATCGCGGCGTCGCCTCGTACCGCGCGATGACACCCTTCTCCCGCAGCCCATCGAACGCGTCGAGATCCGGGGCAAAGCCCGCCGGCACCGGCAGATCCACCATCACCATCGGCGCAGCCTCCGCCGCCCGGTTCCGAACAGTGGCCTTGGCCTTCAGCGTGTCCCCCACCTTGAGCTCGGACTTGTCGTACACCACGTCCACCGCCAGCGTGGCTTCTCCGACCGTGTCGTCCGGACGCGGGACGAACGCCCGGGTCGTGATCTGCGCCGTGCACCCCGACTTGGTCACGTCTTCAACGCGCACCGCGCGAGCGCCCGCCGCGAACTCCTTGCTCAAGTCCACCAGCTGCACCACGTCGGACTGATCCGCCTCGATAGACACCTTGCGGACTTCGCGCCCGTCGACCGAGATGCGGATGTCCTTCTGCCCGTCACCGCCGAGGGCACGCCCCGAAGCCGAAAGCAGCGCCTTGAGCGCGAGCACTGTCGCTTGGGTGGAGTGCCACGCGCCGCGCGCGTCACGCTGGGCCGTGATCCATGTCAGCGCCGAACGGCACAGCGGAGACTCCTGCTTCGCCTTCATCAGCGCGAGCACCGCGAGCGATGTCGTCTCGATCTCGGCCGAGCCGCCGCGACCGTAGAACGTGGTCCGGGCCTCGACGGGCATCGACCACCGGGCCGACTTCCCGTTCTCCGCGCGTTCCGCCAGCGAGACCAGCCGCGCAAGATACGGACCCGCGTCCTTCGGCGACATCGCCAGAAGCGCGTTGCACATCAGCGCGAGCGTGTGCTGGTTGTCAACCGTCGTAGGCTCGTGCGAGAGCAGCCAGTTCAGCGTCGACTCAGCTTCCTCCGATGCCTGGCCGTTCCCGAAGACCGACCACGCCACGTACGCCGTGGTCGCGAGGGTGAGGTCGCCGCCCCGGTGCACACTCCCCGCCAGCCCGTCGTTGAGCATGTGGGCATCGGCGTTCCACGAGCCGTCGGCCGCACGCTTGGAGAGGAGCCACTTCCTCGTCCGCTCGATCAGCGCCGGGTCCACGTCGTGCACGCGGGCCATGTCCTCGAACTCCATGAGCCCGTACGCGGTGAGCACAAGGTTCGCGGGCGCACGGCCGAACCAGTCAAACCCGCCGCCCGCCACCTCGAAGCTCAACAGCCGCTGGTACCCGAGGTGGATGTACTGCCGTGCGCGGGCTTCAACTTCCGGCGCAGCCTTGCCGGTCGTGCGCAGGTAATCGAGCGCGAGCACATTGGGATACGTGGTCGACGACGTCTGCTCGAAGCACCCGTGCGGGATGGCCAGGATCCCATCGAGCCCGCCGAGCACCTCGCTGAAAGTGGACGGGAAGATGCGCACCAGCAACCGCTCGCTGCCCCCGATCGCGCCGGGCGGAAGCACCACTTCAGACTCCAGCGCATCGTCGATCGACGCGCTCACCACCTGCTCCACCGGCACACCGTCGGGCACCACCTCGATCGTCTTGCGGATCGCGTCGGCAACCCCGTCCGCCCCCGCGTTCACCAGCAGCGAATGCACGCCCACCTTCGTCGCGCGGAGCCGCAGCCCCACCGAGCGCACCTCGCCGGGCTTGAGGTCGATCTCAAAGTCCGGCTCGCTCAGCAGCACGCACCAGTCGCCGACTTCCGCGTTCAGCTTCACCCGCTGCGGCGTCTCCAGGTAGTTGTACACCACCAGCGGCAGGTCAATCACATCGTTCTGCACCAGCGCAACCGGCGCGTTCACGTCCACGAAGAACGGCTGGAAGACCCGCAGATCGGCATCGAAAGACCCGAGCGCACCCGTCGGCGAGACCACGCTCCCCAGAGCCTTCCAGTTCGTGATCGAGTCCGCAAAATCGAAGCCGATCGTCGCTTTCCCGTTCTCATCCGCGATCAGCTCCGGAGCCCACACGAGTGTCTCGGGGAACCACTCACGCACCCGGGTCGGAGACAACGGCGACTTGGACGGGCCCGCCGACGCGTTCATCATCGGCATCGGGAGCTGCGCGTCGGTTGTCGGCATTCCTCCAAAGAAAGGCCCCGCCGCCGCGTCGGGGGGCATCTGCCCCCTCAGGCCCCGGGCAGAGGACCGGGCCTGGCCCAGGGCCGGGAGCATCAGCGCCGTCACGAGGGCCAGCAGCGCGATCACCACCGCGAACATGATGGCTGTGCTTCGCACGTACAAACCCAGCACCACCAAACCCGCGAGTACCGCGGCCACCACCGTGATGGCCCACGCGCCGTAAACCGAGCTCATCGCCTCCCGACGCTCGTGCTCGAACCGCCACTCCGCCTCCCCGTGGCTCGAGGCCAGGAGCGCCTTCACGTTGGGCGAGCCGAAGTCCGCGGGCGCGAGCCCCGCCCCGCCATTCTCCAGGTACCTCCACAGTTCATTCCGCGACACCCGACCGAACCCGAGCTGCTCCAGCCGCGTCGCCGGGTCCACACCCCGCACGCTCCCGCGCGACATCGCCGCGCCGAAGCTCGCCCTGTTCGACTGCTCCTTCGTCAGCCGCGGCGACAGCATGTCCTCCCGGTACAAGACCGCCGCGGGCTTGAGCAGCTCGTCCTCCAGCAGAAAGAACGCGCTCTCCATCCCCGGCCGGTCCTTCATCACACTCAGCGCCGCCTCGTCAACCACCGCGAGGCTCACCGCGCCCGGTGCCGGCTTGCCGTCAGCGCTCGTGAGCGTGAACGTGAGCGAGGCCCCCTCGCCCGGCCGGTGCTCGGGCTTGTCCGCCCCGACCGCCACATTGAGCCGCGTCGCGGGCCGCACCAGCACCGGTCGGCTCGTGCGCACCGGCAGACCCATCGCGTTGAACCGGTACGCCTCGACCATCACCGCGCCGCTGAGCTCCGCCGGGAGATCAACCGCGAGCTCGCCGCGACCTTCCTTCATCTCGACGACGTACGTCGCCACCGTCTGCCCGTCCTTGATGAGATCCACGAAGACCGGCTGCACGCCCGCACCGAGCGCAGTCACGACCATGGTCCCGCCCGCCTCGTACGATGCGCCGTCGGTCCGCAGCACGAACCCCTCGCGCACCGAGCTGAGCGACACCACGCGGTGCACGCGGGACTTGCCCGCTTTCGCCCACACATCGAGCTTCTCGTTGTCCTGTGTCGGCGTCCACTCGATCGTCGCGAGCCCCTGGTCGGAGGTCGCGATCCCCTCGCCATCGCCCACGCCCACGCGGGCCGACGCGGGTGATCCATCCGGCGCGGTCACGAACACGTGAATCTTCTGCGGCACGCCCACGACAAGAGTCTCGCACTCGGGGACGACTTCCATCCGCAGCGCAGCCGCGCTCACGACGCGCGAGGCCACGCGCTTGACCTCCTGCCCGGCGGTGTCGCGGACCGTCGCCACGATCTCCACCCGCGCATCGCCCCCGTCCTGCTCGCGCCCGAAGAGCTTCTTCGGCAGCTCGACGCTGAACGCGCCCCTGCCGTCGGCGTCGAGGTTCACCGCCGGGGCCTTGATCTCGTCGGTGACGATGCCGATGGGGCGCACAACCACCTCGACCTTGCCGCTCACGGCTTTGCCGAAGAAGTAGCGTGCGTCGATCGTCCCCTTCACCGTCGCGCCCGGCGTGTAGAACTGCGCATCAAGCTCCAGCCCGACCTTGAACTTCGGCAGGACGTACTTCTTCACCTCCACCGTGCGGGAAGACTGCGTCGTCCCGATGTCCGCGCGGATCGTGTACGGCCCCTCCCGGATCTCGCTCGCGAGCTCGCAGTCGGCCGACACGATCCCGAACTCGCTGGTCGCCCCCGACTTCTTGAAAATCGTGTTCCCGCTCGGGTCCACCACGCTGAACACCGCCGACTCTTTCGCGGCGGGCTTCCCGTCGCCCCGGGTCAGCGCCAGCGCACGCACGTGGATCGTCTGCCCAGGCTGGTACTGCGGCTTGTCGGTGCTGAGCATCACGCGGCGTTCACGCTTAAGCTCCACGGTGCGCTCCAGGTGCGTCTGCCCCTCGACCTCGACCGAAAGCGTGTAGTTACCCGCGGCCCAGTCGGGGTACTCGAAGCTCGGCGACGCCGTCCCGTTCGCATCAGTCTTGAACGACGCGAGCGTCACCGCGCCCCCCGACCCGCCGCGCAGCACGAGACTCACGTTCTTCCCCGTCGCGGGCTCTTCGCCGGAGACGTCCTGCACCACAACCCGCATCGAGCCGCGCGATCCCGCGTTCACTTCCTGCTGGGCGACAAGCTGCACACCGACCACCGGCGGCTTCCACCCGTCGATCCACGCGTGAAAGCACGCGATCACGGCGACCGCGAACGCGAGCACCCCTCCGATCCCGCGTGAGATGCTGCGCCGGCGGCCGTGCCGCCTCGCAACACGCTGGGCATCTGCCTGGGCCGAGTTCAACGCCGCCGCGATGAGCGCGCTCGATGGCTCCGCCGTCGGCAGCGCGAGCAACGCCTCACGCCGAGCCCGGGCGCTCTGGATCGCCGCGGCCATCGCGGGATCCGACGCCGCGCGGGCCTGAACGCGGGCCGCCTCGTTCTCGTTCAACAGCCCAAACACCAGCGCATCCGCCGTTTCATTCAGCTTCTCGTTGTTCGTGTCCGGGTTCATCACCGCGCCGCCTCCTTTGACTCCGCCACCCTCATCTCGCGCCGCAGAACCGCCAACGCCTGGAACATGTGACCCCGCGCGGTCGCCTCCCCGCAGTCGAGGCACTCGCCAACCTGCGCGTAGCTCAAGCCGCCGTAGAGGTGAAGCACCAGCACCTCCCGCTGCCGGTCGCTCAGCCGAGCGAGCGCGGCCGTTGTCGCCGCCGCGAGCTCCCGCCCCCCGCCGGCCTCCTCGCCCCTCGCCCACGACGCGTGATCAGGGTCCACATCCACCGTGAGCTCCGGTGCACGCCTCACACCCTCGCGGAACTTGTTCACCGCGATGGCGTACAGCCACGGCTTGAACGCGCGGCCGACCTTGTAGGTCTCCCGCCTGGTCCACACCGCCGCGAAGGTCTCTTGAAAGAGATCCTCCGCGGAATGCAACCGCCCCGTGAGCCGAACGAGGAAGGTGAGCAGCCGCGTCGAGAAGCGCCTGATGAGCACCTCGAACGCGGCCCTCGACCCTCCACGCGTCGTCTCCATGAGCGACTCGTCGCTGCTGTCTCGGTAGTCCATCCGCGCGACACCTCCCCAAGGCCCGATCCCAGATTCATGGGCACGTCACGTGCTTCATCTCTGGTATGCGCCGGGGGAGCCGTTCGTTGGGGCTCGGCTTGGATTTTCTTGAGGGCGGGCTTAGCAGCCGCCGGAATCCCACCTTTGAAAGAACCAGATCACGTCGTCCCCGTCCACCGATCCGGAGAGGTCCACATCGGCACAGGTCACCCCACCGTCCCAATCGCCGAAGAACGCGATGACGTCGTCGCCGTCCACCGCCTCGTCGTTCGTGTAGTCGGCGCCGCACCCGTCCACCGCCCACGCGCAGACCGCGCACGACGCAACGCCGGGCGCAGTCCAAAGGCGGAGCGTGGTCCCGGTCACCACAAGCGACGCCGGACGCGACAGCGCGATAGTGCCGTCCGCGCTCTCCACGCCGATCGTCGCGTCTCCATCGCTGAACGCGCTGATCACGCCATACGACAGGAAGGCCGATCCGCCCTCCATCAGCACCACCTGAAACGTGTTCGCGTCGCCGAAGCCGTGCTGCGGAACCATGCTCCACTGCACGATGAGCCGAAGGTCGACCCCCGCAGCGCCGCGGACCTCGAAGCGCACATCGCCCCCCGCGCCAGGATCCAGATCATCCCACAGCGCGTACACGGCCGCGTTCGGTGGTGCCGCAGAGGGGATCGCCGTGTTCAGGTACGTCGTCGACGCCGAACCAAACGTGATCAGCCCGTTTGAGCCCACGTTGCACGCCGTGTAGGAGCCGCCCAGAAACCCGAACTCGAACCCCAGGTGCACGGGCACGCTCGCGTCGTCACCGAGCAACAGCACCGCGCCCGACTGCGCGATGTCCTCGAACGCGTACGCCGCGCCTTCCAGCACCAGCCCGCTCCCCGGAGCGCACCCGATGCCATCGCCGAGGTAACTCCCTCCCACCGCCGCGCACTCGTCGGCGGTCACCCGCGCACAGCCTGTCACCGTGCAGCACGCCCCGACGACCACCGAGCGCTCGAATGAGACCGACAGTTCGCCCGCCGCGCCGCCCCCCGGTGCCCACTCCGCGACCTGCACGTAATACACACCCCCCGCCGCCAGATTGATCTCGAGTTCCGCCGCCTTCCCGCTCCCCGAATCGTCGTCGCACGCCAGAGGAATCAGCGCTGCGCAATCCCCGGCCTGCGACTCGTACACCCCCAGCACCGTGTCGGCCACGGTACATCCGGGCGCACGGGCTTGCGATGTTGAGACGAGATACGCACCGCTCTGCTCGCAGACAAACCGGTACCACACCGACCGCGCCGCGTTCTCCCCGCCCCCCGCCGCGCACGCGAGCGGATGCTCGCAGTCCACGGAGTTCCCAGCCGCGGGCTGCGCCGGCGCGACGTAGGGAAGTGCGCCCTGCCCGATCTCCACAGCCTCCTCGCACCGGTCGTTCACCGCGGGCGCCGGAAGCACCGTCACCACCGCCGAACCAGTGGCCGTGCGGAGCTGCGCATCGGCCGCGGCGAACACGAGCGCCGCCGGCCCCGGCGGTGCGGACCCGCCGATCGCGAGCTGGCCCGTGAAGGTCCGGTCGCCGGCCGACTCATCCGGAGCAACGCCATCGTCCGCCAGCGGAACCACGCCCGCGCCGACCGCGGTCGCGTCCAGCGAGGCAACCACACCAGTGCTCAGCGGGAACTGCCCGAACTGCACCCGCAGCTCCGCGACAACCGATGCGCCGGGCCCCGCCGCTCCCGGCGACAACGTGAGCGCAGCTTGCATCGGAGACGGTGCTCCGGGACCGGAGAACATCAGCGCCCACTCCACGAGCGTGCCGGTCTCCCCCAGGAAGTCGTCCGCGACGAGCAGAGTCCAATCCCCATCGGCGGGCCCGCCGGAGAGATCCTGGAGTTGGTCGAGCGCCAAACCCGGCAGCCCGGGGCCGAAGTTCCAGATCATCGGCCCACCCTCCGGCCGGTACGTGCCCGCGAAGGGAGCCCCCGCCTCGCGGATGGACTTCGAAGCCGCCCCGTCAAACGTCGTCGCATCGAATCCGTCGCCGCTTCCCCCGAGATCGCTCGCGAGGTGCAGGTACGCGGTCGCCCCCGGAGGGATGATCGCGAGATCAAGGTCCGCGTCCCACGAGTGCTCGAGTCGGACCCGGACGCGCAGCGTTCCGATCGACCCGGGGCCCGCCTCAACATGGATGACCGACGACAGCACCCCCGCGTCGGGAATCGGCGTGTTGACCCCGCCCGAGGAGTACACCTGCGCACCGGCCGCGCACACCGCCCAGAGGGGCCAGGTCCAAGCGGCGAATCGGAGATCGCGGGAGGTCCACATGCGTCGCACTACCATAACGGATCGGCGGTCTCAAACAAGAGGCAACTGACCGCGCACCCGCCGCTCACCCCGCCAGGTTCCGAGAAGCGGCCCGCGGATCATGAGCCTGTCGATCCCTTCGAAAGCCCCTCAATCCGATCGGACCTGCGGGCCCACCTGAGTTTCGCCGACCTCGCGCGCGGGTTGTCGCGGATCTCGTCCTCGTCAGCGATCAGCGGGTCGCGCCCGTCCTCCGAGTACACGCCCGCGCGTTGGAGATCCCGGAACGAGTGCTTCACCCGCCGGTCCTCCCCGCTGTGAAACGTGATGATCGCCGCGATGCCGCCGGGGTTGAGCACATCCGGCAGAACCGTCAGCAGCCGCTCCAGATTCGCCATCTCGCGGTTCACCAGGATGCGCATCGCCTGGAACGTCCGTGCCGCCGGGTGCAGCTTCGCGCCCGCCGCCCGCTCGAGAGTAAAGTCCCGCGCCTCGCACACGATCGCGGTGAGCTGGTCCGTCGTCTCGATCGGGGCAAGCTTGCGGCGCTCCACGATGAGCCGCGCGATCGTCGGCGCATCGCTCTCATCCCCAAACTCCCAGATCGCGTCCGCGAGTTCCTGCTCCGAGAGCCGGTTGATCAGCGTCGACGCCGGAGCACCGCGCGTCGGGTCCATCCGCATGTCCAACGGCCCCGACCGGCGGTACGAGAAGCCGCGTGTCGGGTCGTCGATCTGCGTGCTGGCGACCCCGATGTCCGCCAGCACCGCGTCAACCCGTCCGCTCTCAACCCCCGCGCGGCCCAGCACCCCCGGCAGCCCCGCGAAGTTCGTGTTGAAGAGCTTGAACTCCACGCCCCCCTCACGCCCCCGCGCGCGGTGGAGCTTCACCGTCGCCTCCGCGATGTTCGATGGGTCGAAGTCGATCCCGATCAGCAGGCCCCCGGGCCGCAGCCTCGCGAGAATCGCCGACGCGTGCCCCCCCAGCCCGAGCGTGCAATCCACCACCGTCTGGCCCGGCTTGGGGTCAACAACTTCCAGCACCTGGCGCAGCAGAACGGGGACATGGAGATCGCGGCGGGACACGCCGGAGCATAGCTCCACCCGCTCGCGCGCGATCAGCACCCCGGGAAGCCGGCACCGCTCTGGTCCCACGCCGTGAAGAACGCGATCACGTCGTCCGCGTCCACCCCGTTCGCCTGGTCGATGTCCGCGCACCCCAGGGCGCCGTCCCAGTCCGCGAAGAACGCGATGACGTCGTCACCGTCGATGCCGTTGCCATCGTTGTTGTAATCCGCGAAGCACCCGTCACCCGCCCAGGGACACGCGGGCGAGGCGCAGTTCGAGGTTCCCTGGATCAACCGCACCCCGAACGCGACGTTGGGCTGCACCGCCGAGCCATTCACGCTGTACGCGAGGTCCCCGTCGGCGTTCTCAACTCCAACGGTCGCGTCGGCGTCGCTGAACGCGGAGACGGTTTGATAACGCAGCTCGATGTTGCCGTTCTGAAAGATCACAATCTGAAACGTGTTCGCGTCGTTCTGCCCGAACTGCGGCACCCCCGTCCATTGCGCGATGAACCTGAGCTCTTGGCCCTCGCCGCGAGTCTCGTACTTCAGCGTACCGCCCGCGTCCGGGTTGAGGTCGTCCCAGAGGGCGTAGATCGCGTTGTTGGGGATGGTGGGCGAGGGGATGGGGGAGTTGGCGAGCGACGCGCTCCCCACCCCGAAGGACAGAAACCCGTTGCTCGACATGAACGCGCCCGACTGGGGCACGTCGAAGAAACCGAACTCGAAGCCCAGCGGAACCGGCGCAAAGGAATCGTCGCTCGCCGGAACCGACGCACCGGTTTCCGAGATGTCCTCGAACGCCGACGCGATCGGGCCCATCTGGTAGGTGCTCGGCTCGCGGCAGACCACGCCGTCGCCCAGGTAAGCGCCACCGCGCGATTCGCAGTCGGCCCGGGCGAGAACCTCGCAACCCTCGCCGAGACAGCACGCCCCCGCGGGGATGATGAGGTCAACGAAAATCGCGGTGGTGTCGGAGTCGGTGGGCCGGATGCCGCCCCACTTCGCGATCTGAATGAAGTACACGCGGCCCGCCGTCAGTTGCACCGTCAGGTCCGACTGGAGATCGCTCCCGTTGGAAGGCACGCCCGAGTCGTCGTCGCACGCGAGCGCCGTCAGCGCCGCGCAACCACCCGGTGTCCCGTCGTACACCGCGAGCACGGTGTCCGCCAGCGTGTTGCCCGTCGCGAGATTCTCCGAGGTGGAAAGCCGGTACAAACCGTCGAGCGTTGGCTGGAATCGGTACCACACCGACGAGTTCGCGTTGGTCGCTCCACCCTGCGAGCAAACGAGGCCCGCTTCCACCGCAGCGGCGTTCCCGCTCACGAACACAGGCGATGACTCGTACGGGAAGAAGCCCGAGGGGATCACCTCCGCGCCGCCGCACGCGTCGTTCGGCGCGGCGCGGTTCCGCACCGCGAACTGCGTACCTCCTTCGGTCGATCGCCCCTGCTGATCGGCGACGGTGAACCGCACCTGGCGCGGCCCGGTCACGGCGAGCGGCCCGACGGTGATCAGACCGTTGAAGGCGTTGTCTCCCGCGACAGAATCGGGCGCAACGCCGTCATCACGAAGCGGGATGCTCCCAGCATCGATCTCAGAAGCATCGGCATTGACACTCAGCCCGCTGCTCGCGGGGTTCGTCCCCGGTGTCACCACGACGGTCGCAAGAACCGCCGCGCCCGGCGCGCCGGCAGCGGGGCTCAGTGTCGCAATACCCGTTGGAGGGGTAGGTCCGCCGCCCGCGGTCACAAGCAGCGCCCATTCGGTGAGCGTGCCGGTCACACCCGCGGCGTCATCGTCAATCAACAGCGTCCAATCCCCCTGCGTGGATCGACCGTTCACTCCATCCAGATTGGCCATCGCGACCGGCGGGAGTGCGATCGAACCAACCCAGTTGATCGGGCCACCCTCAGGGAGAAAGCGGCCGTTGAACGGCGCGGCAGAGAGGTTGATCGCGATGCTCGCGTCCTGATCGAAGACCGTGTTCGTGAAGTTGTCACCCGAACCACCGACGTCCGAACACAGGTGGAGATACTCCGTGCCCCAGGGCGGCACGAGAGCGATATCAAGGTCGGTGTCCCACGTGTGGTTGATGTTCACCCTCACATCGAGGTCGCCGATCACAATCGACGGCGCGACCGTGATCCGAGACTGCACAGTCGGATTGTCGGGGATCGGCACGGCAATGGGGCCAGACGAAAACTCCTGAGCATTCGCAAGCCCACACCCCGCAACAACAGCCGCGGCACAAGCGGGCCACACCGTACTGCGCATGACGAATCGTCCTTTCACGCGTGCCCATCGCGGGCTCGGAAGTCCCGAACTCGCCGACGGCCGCTGGCTGCACCATCTTCCCACCCTCGGGCCCCGCGTGCAAGGAACTCTCAACAGGATGGCGCGAAGGTGATCGTGATCCAGCCTCGGAGGGCCGAGGGATCGACCGGTAACAGGATCGGTCTGCCGCGCGGGCGCACCGAACACAAAAACACAGCCCCCCCGGAGTGATCCGGGGGGGCTGGTCAGTTTGAGCTGAGTTCAGAACTTGTAGAGGACTTAGCAGCCGGGGGTGCCAACGCCACCCGCGTCCCAAGTGCCGAAGAAGGCGATCACGTCGTCGCCGTCGGTGCCGTTGGCACCATCGACGTCGGCGCAGCTGCCGCCAGCATCCCAGTCAGCGAAGAAGGCGATCACGTCGTCGCCGTCGATGCCGCCGTTGTTGTCGTAGTCGGCGTAGCAGCCGTCGGCCTGCCAGGCGCAGGCGGTGCCGCA